>NZ_JBJZOK010000018.1:0-173471 GCF_047200615.1 Nocardia sichangensis | reverse complement strand
GAAGTACCGGGGGCTCGAATCAGCCGAGACGGGATCTCAGAAGAGGCCCGCCAGCGCGGTGTCGGTACCCTGCAGGTCCGAGTTGCCACTGCTGACCAGCTTGCCCGCGCTTTCCAGCGTGGTGTTCAGCTGGGTGACCTGCGTGTTCCACTGGGCCTGCAGCGAGGCGAACGCGTCGTTCGCGTCACCCTTCCAGTAGTTGGTCACGAAGTCGGTGACCTGCTTGTGGAAATCTTCGAGCATGGTCATGACGCTGCGCGCTTCGGACACGATGGCCTGGGCGCCCGCCTCGACCTCGCCGAAGTTCGAAGCAATCCGACCGGGATCGTTCGCTACCATGGGGAGCTCCTTGTTGTCTGTGGTTCGGCTATCGGATCAGGGAAGGTCCAGGCTGGAGGCCTGCGCGGCCACCTGCTGGGCGAACTGCTGGTCCTGATCGGCGAACTTCCGTCCGGCGTGGGCGAGCTTGTCCGACGTCTGGTCCAGCTGGTCGTTCAGTTTCCGCGCCTGGGCGAAGTAGCTGTCCATGAACGTGTCGAACGCCTGACGAGCCGCACCGCTCCAGGTGGCGGTGGTCTGATCCGACTTGCTGTTCAGTGCGGTGATCGCGGTTTGCAGATCCTGGTGCCGCTGCCGGCAGTTGTCCACAAACTTCGAGATCGCCTCTTCGCTCGCTTCGAGCTGTCCTGCCATTTCGGCTCCTTTCGGTTCCCGTCTCGGCCAACGGCGGAAGCCTCAGTTGGCCTGTACATCTGATTGGACGCGGTGCGGGTCTGATCGGTTCCATCCGACTCGAGAAAGTTCGGCATCGCCCCACGGGATCAGGCCCTGCGCCCCTCAGCCCGGCTCGTCCGTAGATTTCGGCGGCCGCGCACGGGCCTGCTCGGAAGACCACGATGCGATCCGGGTCTGCATGACTTGTAACGCCAGCGCTCGGCTCCCCTCCTTCCCCCTGCTCGCTGCTGTAATGATCGGCGAGTGGGCTGGCTGCGGTACACCTTACCGAACGCCTAAGTCCGCCGCTACCAGCAGAATGACGAAATCCGGTGGTCGCGAACCGAAAACCTAACGAAGGCTTGGATTCAGCGGACGCGACCGAATCACTTCACGCGATTGCGCAGCACCGGCACCAGACGGTCGAGCAACGTCTGCTGGGACGACTCGCTCCAGTCGCGGACCGCGGCGACGGCCGCGGGATCGTCCAGCGGAATCACCGTGGCACGGGTGCCCGCCACTTGGTACGGAAGACCGAGCAGGCCACCGCCGCCGGCCTTTTCGTCGCTGCGCACCGCCAGCACGTAGCCGTCCGCCGCTACTTCCAGCCGGTTGGTTCCGGTCAGTTCGCGAGGCGATGCCTCGTCGCCCGCGCGCCGGTAGTTGAGGTTGTAGACGAATCCGAGATTTTGCAGGAACTCGGTTTGCGGGGTGCCGCCGAGGAAGATCGAGACCTGCGAGCCGCGCGGCACGTCGACCATCGTGATCGTCTTGCCCCGGAATACCGGGTTGTCCGCTCGCGCCCGGTCCAGCGGCGACAGCGCTGCCGTGCTGCTCGGCGTGGCGACGGCGGGATCGGGTGCTTGCCCCTCGCGATTAGAGGCCCAAATGCCGATCCCCGCGGCGAGTGCGACGGCCACCACGCCCGCGGCCGCCGCGAGCAGCCAGTTCTTGCGCGCGGGTCGTGCGGCGGCGCTCCCTTGACCGGAGACGGCCACTCGGGGGTCGGTCCCCGGCCGCGGATCGAATACCTGGATGGGATAGGTCGGGGAGGTGTTGGTGGCGACGGGGTTGTAGCCGGGAATGAGGGCGCTCGCCGCCGCATCGGTGAATTCGCGGCAGCTGTTGAATCTTTCGGCCGGGTTCTTCGCCATGGCGCGGGCGAAAACGTGGTCGATGGCGGGCGGCAGGCCGGGGTTGACGGCGGTGGCCAGCGGCGGGGGCTCGTGAAGATGCCCCATCATCACCAGCGCGGGTTGGGTTCCCGGGTAAGGGTTGCGCGCGGTGAGCAATTTGAAGAACGAGCACGCGAGGCTGTAGACGTCGGCGCGGTGGTCGAGCGGGCTGCCGGTGAGCTGCTCGGGCGGGGCGTAGGCGATGGTCGCGACGAAACTACCGGTCTGCGTGAGTTCGGTGGTGTCGTCATTGGCTTTCGCCACGCCGAAATCGGTGAGCAGCACGCGCTCTTCCTCGCCGTCGGCAGGTGCGGACAGCAGGAAATTCGCCGGTTTCACATCGCGATGCAGCAAGCCCTTGCGGTGCGCGTAGTCGAGTCCTTTGCCGACTTCGGTCGTGATACGCAGTGCGCGAAGCGGATTCATCGCATGCGGGTCGCGAGCCAGTTCGGCGGCGGCATCGGTACCGTCCACGTATTGCATGGCGATCCACAACTGGCCGTGTTCTTCACCGCGGTTGTATACCGAGACGATGTTCGGATGATCCAGTCCGGCGGCGAGATTGGCTTCACGCTCGAAGCGGGTACGGAACTCGTAGTCGCGGCTGAGTTCGCCGCCGAGCACCTTCAACGCGTCGGTCCTGGGCAGGCTGGGATGCTTGGCCAGATACACCGTGCCCATGCCGCCCGCGCCGAGCACCCGCATGATGCGGTACCCGCCGACAATGGTCCCGGGGCTAATCGCCATGTGCACGATCTCCTGACTCCACGCGGGCCGCTGGCGTTCGCCACGCAGCATACTCGACCGAATTCGCGACGAAAGTGCCGCATTATCGGCTGTTCGCGAAAACGGAATACTGTGCGGCGGCGCGCTGTTGCGCGTCCAGCAGTTGATTCGCCGCGACGAATCCGACGTATTCCTTATACGCGACGACGCAGGTGAATCGCCTGTCGTCGAAAAGTCCGCTCCGGTTCTCCACGCACGCCGAATCGGGCAGGTGCTGCGGGGGATCGGCCGGACCCGCAACCACTGTGGGGGTGATACGTTCCGCGGCGATCCGCCGGGCCGTTTCCTGGTTCGGCGTGCGGATCACCAATGTGTCTCCGGAGACGGCGAATTTCTCGGCCCCCATCGCCGTGAAACGTTGTTTCGCGTAATCGAGGTCTTCGGCGTATTGCATGATGCCGCGCAGGCCGAACAAGGCGTGCGAATCGTCGTAGCTGGGCGATTGGACCCCGGCCGGATTCAGGGTTCGGCTCAGCAGATGATCGGGATCCCAGGGCAATCGCAGCATCTCCTCCTCGGTCAGCGGAGCCAGCTGATCGAGCAGCGGAAGCTGAACGTCGTACGCCTTTTCCGCGAGAGTGACTAGGGCGTCGCGGTCGGGAGCGCTGGCCGAGACGAGGAACGCCACCACGTAGGAGCCGTGCGCGAGCATCGCGCGCAGGAAGGGCGAGCCGGGGCGCCAGTGCGCTCGCGCCTGCGGCTGCCGCGGCAGCGTGACCGGCTCGTTCTGGTCGCGGTAGGCGCCGAGATCGGCGTCGTAGAACTCGTTCGCGGCCTGACGGGCGCGGTCCGGGTCGGGAAACTGCATGACGATCGTGCCGATCGTGGTGGAATTGGGCCGGGGCTTGGTCGGCCACTCGGAGGCGATCAGGCTGACATTCTGATCCGATCCGTTGGTGTGGAACCCGTACATCATGCGGTTGCGTTCCGCGATCGGTCGCATGTCCTCCTGGCGACCGAGTTCACCGGGCAGCGTTCCCTTGCTGATACTCGACGGCGTCCAGCTGTACTTCATCCTGGGATCGATGTCGTAGGCCGAGGCGACGTGATCGGCCAGCCGCATGGCGGCGACCTTTCCCATGTCGATGAACAGCGGTTGGTAGTCGTCGTCGTGCGCGTTCGGCGGCTCGGTGGGGTAGTTGCCGGTGTCGAGACCGCGAATATCGATCTCACCCGGCCGCGCGGTTCCCGCGAGCGTCGAACCACAGCCGGTGACGATCGTGGCGGCCAGCGTGCACGCGAGAGCGACAGCGGCGGTGCGGAATCCTGTCATGCGGCATTCACCAACAATGCGTACTGGGCGGAGATGCGTTGCTGTGCGTCGAGCAGTTGATGCGACCAGGCGAACGCGGCGTAGCGGTCGTAGGACACCGAACAATAGAACCGGACGACGACCGTCTCGTTGCCGATGTACTCCTTGCACTGGGCAGCGGGAAGGCCCTTCGGCGACTCGGCTCCGCGGAATTTCTTCGTGAGTCCGCCGAGTTCCTCGCGTAGTCGTGCGGCCGAGTCGGCGTCGCGCGCGCGGAACAGATGGGTTCCGTCGGCGGCGTACCGATCCACTCCCGCCGCTTCGATGATCCGGCGGTCGTCGGCCGAATCGATGGTGAAGTGCAGCGCGCCACGCTCGGTGTACGCGCCGGGCGGATCGATCCAGGAGTCTTCCCTGGGACGCGGCAGCGCCCGGTTCAGCATGCCGTCGATATCGACCGGCAATGTCATCAGCTGGTCGACGGGCGTGGGCGTGAACCGGCCGATCGCCGGGACCACGGTGTCCAGGCTCTTCTCGACCAGGGCGAGCAGTTCGGCGAGGTCGACTTTCTCCAGGTAGACCTTCGCATAGTCGTAGACCCAGGTGTAGACGACGAATTTACCCGTGGCGAACCATGATCCGATCGACTGATCCGTGGGTTGCCAATGCGCGTGCGCGGCTGGGTACTTCGCGATCTGGACGGGCGTGTTGCGGTTGTTGGCCTCGAAGTCGACGCGTTCCAGGGCCGCCGCCGCGGCCGCCGCCTTCTGCTCGTCGGGAAAGATCATGACGGCGTTGACCAGGTCGGTGCCCCGGTTGTCCGGCGCATTGCCCGCGTTGCTGAAGAATCCCGCGACGAAATCCGGCGCCGCCTCGGCGAACCGGGAGACGTCCATGATCCGTCCGAGCGAGTTCTTCGGCTCGATGAACACCTTGGACAAGGACGGATTCTGGAAGACGAACCCGGGGTCGATGTCCGAGGGCGGCGGGAGGAAATTCGCGAGCCGCTCCGCCTCGATCATGCGCGCCTGCTCGGGATTCTTCGCTGTTCCGTACGCGCGCGGCGTCGTCGCGTAATTGCCCACGTCGAGCTGCGCCAGATCGACGGGCTGCGCGGACTTGTCCGTTCCGGCCGCCGGGCCGCCGCACGCGCCGCCCCCGAGGGCTACGGCGCAGGCCAGCACCAGGGCACCGGCGGTTCGGATCGGTCTCGACATCGCGCCGTGCTGCACTCTTCCCTCCCCTGACTGCGGTAGTTGCGCCGGATCCTACTTCGGCCCACCCGCGGCCGAGGATCGCGAAAGCGCTGGACGCTTACCGCCGTCGATCTCAGAAACTGTTCGCCAGCAGCGCGTACTCCGCGGCGACCTTCTGTCGCACGTCCGGTTCCTTATCACTGGTGACGACTCCGACGTACCGTTTGTACGCGACGTAACACCGGTATTTGTACTCGCGGTCCGGGTCGCCCTTGCTGTTGAGTTGCAGGCACTTGGCGCCGGGAACATCCTTGGGAGCGCCCAGCGGATCGTAGTGCGCGCCTTCGCTGTCCAACAGGCCGGTGACCAGTTTCTGGGCGGCGGCCGCGTCTCGGGTTCGAGCGACGTAACTGTCGTCGAGCAGGCCGATGTGATCGACGCCGGCTTCCTCGACCAGGCGCAGGTGGACCGACTCGTCATCGGCGCGGTGCACCGTGTGAAAGCCGCCGTAGACGGCGAAGGTCGCCGGATCCGGCACGCGGTTCTTGCGGTCGGCGACCGCGACGCGGGCGAGCAGGCCGTCGGGATCGGCCTTCAGGGTGTCGAGCTTGTTCACCGGGGTCGGGGTGAATTTGTCCAGCTGCGCGACCTGGGCGGCCAAGGTCTTGTCGACCCACTTCACCAGGTCGTCGCCATCCGCCGTCGGACGCTGGATGAACAAGGAGATGACGAACTCCTTGTACGCCATGAAAGTGCCGACGTTGGGAACGCCGGGCCGCCAGTGGATGTAGGAGTCGGGATACTTCGTGGACGACAGTTTGCGATTGTCCGGCGAAACGGCGATGTCGACGTCCTCGAGTTCACGGGCGGCGAGCTTCGCGGTGGCCTCGTCGGGGAAGCGGAACAACGCGTTCGTGACCGCGGTGGCCTGCGGCGCCGGATTGGACTGGCCGGCCGGATCGGGACGGTCGGCGCCGCTGGCGGCGTATCCCACGACCAGCTTGCGATTGTCGAAGACCGGCCTGGACACCTTGGCCACGAAGTCGAGCGCCTGCTCGGCGTCCTTGACGACGGTGCTGCCGCGGCCGAACTTCAGCGTGGAGTCGATGCGCACGGTCGGAGCCACGGCGTCGGACATCCGCATGCCTTCCAGCAGCGCGCCTTTGCCCGCCGAATCCTGGTTGTACTCGTGCTTGTCGACGGGATAGGTGCCGACTTCCAGCTTGCGCACATCGATCTCACCCGCGGTCGGCGTGCCGTGCACACCCGCGCAACCGGCCAGCATCCCCGCCAGTGCCAGGCAAGACGCGGTGAGCGCGATCCGTTGCGTCCGAACCATCTCAGGCCCCTCGTTCCTCCCGTTGCTGACACTGAAGTTACCCGACGGACGCCGGGTAGGGGGACCGATGGTCGTCGTATTGCAATACCCTTGTCGGTGTGGCGACGACCTTGCACTGCAATCCCGGTGGAGGCCGATACCGGTGATGGATCGGCAGGTCGAGGTCGTCGTCGGCAGCCACGCCGTGGCCAGGGTCGCGGGCGCGGTCGTCGTCGTCGCGCACCGCAGGCCGGGCAGGCCCACCCCGGACTCGACCGCCGTCGTCGCTTTGGAATCACTGGCCGAACTGGTGCGCGACGCGACCGATCGGGAGCCGGGTGGCCCCGGCGCTCTGGTGGCCCGGCACGCGACGCGCTGGCTGATGAAACAGGCCGAGCAGATCAGCCCGGGCGAGCCGATCGACTTCGGCATTCTGTCCACCGCCGAGCACGGGGGCGTGGCGATCTTCTTGCACGGGGCGATCACCGCAGTGCTGGCCGGTGACGGCGTGCTCGAGCGATACCGCGGCAGCGACGCCGCCTTCACGGTGGATCGGGTCGCGGCGGTTCCGGCGCGGGCGGCGGCGCTGTTCGTCGACGACGCGAAGGGCCGCATCCCGGATCTGCCACCCGAGCCCGGCATCGGCAGGCTGGTCGAGGGCATCGCGCAGGCAGGTGGCGCGATCGTCTGGACGGATGGCTCCCGCACGGGCTTGCCGACGAACGGCGGAGAGTCCGGCTCCGCCGGCGCGCACCACCGCCCGGAGACGCATCCGGTGCCGACGGCGCGCGTCGAATACGAGCCGTCCGCCGAATCGCAACGGCAGGAGCCGCGACCGCCGCGATACCCGACGGCGCCGTCGACCGCGATGCTCGATGCCCAGACCGAGCAGACGCCGATCGACCCGCACCACGCCCCGACGCAGCTGGGCGGCACCAATCCCGCGCCGCGGCCCGACCCGGAGCTGCAGCGTCGGCTCGAGGCGACCGCGAAGGCCACCGCGCTGACGGTCAAGGTGATGGGATTCAAATGCGCGCGAGCGCATCCCAGCGATCCTCGGGCGGCGTTCTGCACCGTCTGCGGTATGCCGGTCGACCAGACCCAGGCGCTGATCGAGGTGGTCCGTCCGCCGCTGGGCATGCTGATCCTCGACGACGGCATGACCTACATGCTCGCCGCGGACGCGGTGATCGGTCGCGATCCGGAGCACTCGCCCGCCGCGGAGAGCGGACTCGTCCCGCTGCGGGTCGACGACGCCTCCGGTGGCATGTCCAGGGCGCACGCCGAAATCCGGTTGGTGAACTGGGATGTGACGGTGGTGGACTGCGGCTCGACCAACGGAACCCGCACTCGCCTGCCGGGCTACCGCGACTGGGTGCGCCTGGCGCCGCGCCAGTCCATGGCGCTCATGCCGGGCACCGAGATCATGCTCGGCAACCGCGTGCTGCGCTTCGAACTGGCCGCGCCGCCGCCGTTCGGCCGCTGAGCCCGCGCTACGAATAGCGCGCGGCGCACACGCTTTCGCCGTTCAGGACACCGGCGCGGAAGGCCTCGACTCGTGAGAAACCACTCGGGACGGTCTTGCCCTGGGCGTCGCTCGCGGCCAGGCCATCGGTGAGCAGCCCCGAGACCGCCTCGTCCAGATCGCCTGCGGCGAGCTTGATATCGCCCTGATCCACCGGCCGCCCGGACTCGGCGAGTTTGCCGGTGACCACTCCGGACAGACAGGCCGCCCGCAGGCCGGTCTTGGCCCCGACCAGACTCTGACCACGGCTCTGCTGGACCGCCAAGGTGTATCGGGAGATGAACACGATGTAGCCGTTGTAGTCGCCGGTTACCTTGAGCGGCAGCGGGTCGTCCGCGCCGGACGTCGAGGTACCGCGCTCGGCGAGTCCGGGAATATCGGTGGCGATCGTGTTCGCGGCGGGGCAGTACGACACCGGTTCGGTCACGACGCCGTCGGGGCAATTGATCTTCGCCCGTGAGTAGTCGTATGTCGGCTCGTGGTCGATCGGCAGAATGGCTTCGAGTGCTTTGGTGAGTTCGACCAGGGTCTGTTTCGTGATGGGGTACTCGCCGCGCCCGTTGTCGTCGCTGAAGCTCTGCGGCAGATTGGCGCGGCGCTGGTCGATCTCGTCCTGGTCGATGCCCTTGCATGCCTTGGGACCGTCGGTGAAACCGATCTGCACGGCGGTGACCCGTTCGAAGGCGGAGCCGTGCACGCTTTCCGGATCGTCCGGGTCGGAGTCGCGGATGGCGACAGTGGCGGCGAGCACGGTGTTGAGGCCGTCGGAGGTGTTGATCGTGAAGTGCTTTGCCTTGCCCTCTGCCACGTGCCGCATGAACGCGCCCGCGAAGCAATCCGCCTGCTGCTCCTTGACGATCACCGGGTCCTTCGCGCCGACGATCTTGGCCATGGTCTGCACCGCGTGCCCGTACTCGTGCGCGAGCACCATCACCACCGACATCTTCCCGAAGGTCTCCTCCATGGTGGGAAGCAGCACCGACCGATCCCAGCCGATGGAATTGTCCAGGCGGCAGAAGGCGGCGTTCACCAAGCGATAGGTGCTCTCCTTACAGAACTCGACCGACTCGGGACGCCCGGCCTTCGCGCTCCAGGACAGCAGCTTCTCGACCGGCTTGAACTCGCCTTGGAACTCCTTGCCGAATTCGCCGCGCCAGTAGGTCTGGATGTCGTCGACGGCGTTGAGCGCCAGGGTGTCCACGGCGCCGCCGTCGCCGTTGGTCGCGGTCAGCGTGCTGTCCGGGACGCCGGTGCGGGGGCCGCTGGGGCCGCTCGTGGTGGGCAGCCCGGCAACCTTGAACGGATCGTCGTAGACGGAGACGGCCCGGCCGTCGACCACTCGAATACAGCCGCCGACCAGCACCAGAATGCTGAGCAGCGTCGCAACCAGCGCGGTCGCTCGGACTCTCGGCAAGGCTCCCCCTAGTCGGCCGCTAGATCGTTCACATCGGTCGCCGGATCGGGGCATTTGGCGCATCGGGGGCACCGCCGATGTCCGGGTGATGGAATAGTATCCGCTGCATGTCTTCACCGGGGGCGCAGACCATCACCGTGCGCCATGATGGAAACGAACGAGTATTCGATTCGAGCCAGCAGGTCACGATGGGCCGCGCGCCGGAGGTGACGCTTTTCGTCGACAGCCCGCTCGTCTCGCGAGTGCACGCGACGCTGGCCTGGCAGGGCAGTGCATGGGTGTTGACCGACAACAAGAGCACCAACGGGGTTTTCGTGGACGCGCGCAGGCTGACCCAGCCGGTGTCGATCGACCGCCCCACGCAGGTCCGGCTGGGTGACGCGATCAGCGGCCCGCTGTTGCACCTGCTGCCCGCGAACCCGCAACCCCCGCAACGTCCTTCCATGCGCCCGCCGCAACCGGCTCCGATGCCGCAGCCGGGACCGCCGCCGCACGGGGTCCGGCGGCCCGTGCAGCAGTTCCAGCATCCGCACTATCCGCCGCCCCAGGACGCACCGGCGCCCGCGGTGAACATCAACATGACGACCAGGGCGGACACCTCGAACATGCCGCCGGTCCGGGCCAGGGCGAGCACCGCGCCCATCGCCCGCGCCGACCGGATCCCGCAGACCGGCCTGAGCATCGGCCGCACCACCGACAACCAGATCGTCGTCAACGATCCGCTGGCCTCGCGCAAGCACGCCCGCCTGGTTGCCTCCGCCGAGGGGCTGGCCATCGAGGACCTCGGCTCGGCGAACGGCACGTTCGTCAACGGGCACCGCCAGCAACGGGTGGTGCTGCGCGAGCGGGACATCATCACCATCGGCAACGTCGACTTCGTCGTCCAGCAGGGCACATTGGTGCACCGGCAGAAGCCGGTCGCCGAGCAGGGCCTCGCGGTGCACGGGGTCGGCTTCACCGTCGAGGGCAACAAGCAACTGCTCGTCGACGTGAACATGTCGGCCAGCCGCGGCACCCTGACCGCGCTGATCGGCCCGTCCGGAGCGGGCAAATCCACGCTGTCGCGCCTGATCGCGGGCACCACCCGCCCTTCGGGCGGCGTGGTCACCTTCGAAGGCCGCAACCTGCACGCCGAGTACGAGGCGCTGCGTTCCCGGATCGGCATGGTGCCGCAGGACGACGTGCTGCACCGCCAGCTCACAGTGCGCCAGGCGCTCGGTTTCGCGGCCGAGCTGCGGCTGCCGAGGGACAACAGCAAGCAGGACCGGCAGCAGGTCATCGACGGTGTGCTGCAAGAGCTCTCGCTCACCGAGCACGCCGACACCAGGGTCGACCGCCTTTCCGGCGGTCAGCGCAAGCGCGCCTCGGTGGCGCTGGAACTGCTGACCGGCCCGTCGCTGCTCATCCTGGACGAACCGACCTCGGGCCTGGACCCGGCATTGGACCGCCAGGTCATGGTGATGCTGCGCGAACTGGCCGACGCGGGCCGCGTGGTGATCGTGGTGACCCACTCGGTGGCGCACTTGGACATGTGCGATCAGGTGCTGCTGCTCGCCCCCGGTGGGAAGACCGCCTACTGCGGCAATCCGGCCGGTGTCGGCGCGACGCTGGGCACCAGCGACTGGGCGGAGATCTTCGCCGACGTCGCGGCCAACCCGGATCAGGCGTTCGCCGCGTATCGCTCCCGGCAGGCGTTCGCGGCACCACCCCCGCCGCCTGCGCAACCGTACGGGCCCGCGGGCAGTCCGCCGCAATCCAGCCGCGGCAAACAGTTCTCGACCCTGGCGCGCAGGCAGGTCCGCCTGATCCTGGCCGACCGCGGATATCTGACGTTCCTGGTGTTGCTGCCGTTCATCCTCGGCGGCCTGTCGCTGGTGGTGCCGGGGAAGAACGGTTTCCAGCGCGGTGCGCTGAGAGCGCTGCCGGACGGCACATTCGTGCCCGAAGGCGGAAGTGAGACACAGCAGTTGCTCGTGGTGCTGATCCTGGGCGCCTGCTTCATGGGCTCAACGCTCACGGTGCGCGACCTGGTCGGCGAACGGACGATCTTCCATCGCGAGCGCGCCGTGGGGTTGCTGCCCTCTGCGTATCTGATGGCGAAGATCGCGGTGTTCAGCTTCACCGCGCTGCTGCAATCGGCGGTGCTGGTCGGCATCGTCCTCGCGGGCAAGAAGCGTCCTGGTCAGGGCGCGGTGCTGGCGTCCGGCAGCGCGGAGCTGTACATCGATATCGCACTGACCGCGATCTGCTGTGTGGTCGTCGGATTGCTGCTCTCGTCGCTGGCCAAGTCGAACGAGCAGGTGATGCCGCTGCTGGTGGTGGCCATCATGTGCCAGCTGGTGATGGCGGGCGGCCTGATCCCGGTCACCGGCCGGGTGGTGCTCGAGCAGGTGTCCTGGCTGTTCCCCGCTCGCTGGGGATACGCGACGGGCGCGTCGACGGTGAACATCCGCGACCTGTTCCTGAACGCGCAGGCCGACACGCTCTGGCAGCACAAGGCGGAGATCTGGGCGTTGGACGTCGGCGTGCTGTTGCTGATCACCGTGGTGCTCGCGGTCATGACCTGGCGCCGGTTGCGACTGAAGAAGTCGGCCGCGTGACGCGGTCCGGACGGTCCGGCTACGCCCCGGTGCGCGGAGGCGGCGCCCAGCGGCGTGGGACGGCAACGACGAGCATCTCGGCCGCGAACCGGGCACACTTATGCCTGTGACGGTGCGAGTAGGGGCAGTGCATCTCGGCTGGGATGTGGTGTCCGTGGCGGCCGGTGGCGGTGGCGTTCCCATCCGCCCCGTGCAGGTGGAGGGCATGTGGACGCCGCCGGCCTATCTGCTGGCGGATTCGTCGGGCCGGTTGCACACGGCAGGCGTGGAACGCAACAGACCCGATCTCGGGATGGCGATCGCCGACGTGCGCGACATCCTCGGGCATCCGCAGATCGTGGTCGCTGGCGCGACATGGCCCGCGGAGTTGGTGTTCCGCGCGCGCCTGTACAACCCGCTCGCCGAGATCGGCAAGCACTTGCGCGGCAAACCGGATCTGGTGGCCTTGCCCTACCCGGACAGCTGGCCGGACGAGAAGATCGATGTCTACGCCTCGATGGTGGAACAGCTCGATGTCGTCGTGGAACCGCTGCCGGAGAGCGTCGCGCTGTCCGGCTACGTCCGCGCCCTCGGACTGGTGCACCCGCCGGACCGGTCCAGGCCGAACGGCGTCGGCGCGACGGGTGTGTACTCCGACGGCCGCGGCATGCTGGTGGTCGCGGTGCACGGCGACGACGAGCAGCCCACCGAGTCGGTCGACGTTCCGGTGGACGCGGAGGCCATGCGTGACGCCAGGTCGGCGGACGACGTCGTGATCGAGGTCATGGCGGCGGCCCGTTCGATCGGCGCGGACACCTCGACGGTCCTGCTGTCGGGCAACGTGCGCTTCAACGACGCGTTGCGCCTGGCCTTCCAGAACCATCTCGGACACCGCCTGCACGTGGCCGATCATCCGATGCACGCCCTCGTCCTCGGCGCGGCGCACCTGCTGGTGAGCGATCCGGAGGCGGACGAGCCGGAGCCCGCGGGCAGGCACACCGAACCCGCGCCCGCTCCGCAGCGCCCGGTGGACGCACAGTACCCCCCGCAGCAGGCGGACGCGGGTCAGCGGTCGGCGCGGCCGGTGCCCGGTGTGCAGTACGGCCCGGGATACCCGACCCAACCCGAAGAGGCGACGACCAGGATCGGTCGCGACGAAGTGCCGCGGGGCCTGCCGCCGAATCTCGCCGAGCTGGGTAGCCGCTTCACCCGGCCGCCGAGCGCGCCGGACGAGCAGCAAGACGGCGGTCGTCCGCCCGGTGGGCCGGTGCCGCCCCTCGACCCGCGTCCGCCCTATCCGGGCGGGCCGGAGTCGTACCCCGGTCAGCAGCGCCAGGGGCCATGGCAGGACTCGGGCGCCGACTCCGACGACGAGGACCGGCACCCCAAGGGCAAGCTGTGGAACAAGATGAAGGGCAACTTGTTCGGGGCCAACACCGTCGTCGGGGCGGTGGCGCTGGCCGTGGTCGCGCTTCCCTCCGGGAATCATGGCGTGGAGCTGACCGCGCGGCCGGTCGTCCTCGACACGGCATCGGTCGTCGCGGAGGAAGGGGTCGATGGCGAGCCGGTCGGCTGTCCGACCGCGCCCGATGCGATCATCCAGCCCAAACCAGGGGTCACCGCCGCACGGGGCAACCAGCGGGAAGCGCGGGAACGGGCCGCCGAGTGCGGACGGCCCGATGTCGATACTCTGCGCTATCTGGTCCCCGGCCCGCCGGGCGCCATCGACCTGGGCCCGCCGATCGAGATCTGACGCGATTTCTTCCCGCGATACCCCACTGGTATCGTTGCTCGCTGGCGTGTGGAACGTCCGGCCGACTCCTGGTGATCGTCCGGATGTCCACCGAGTCCCGGGTCTCCACCGGCCGCCGGGAACACCTCGACCGCACGCTCGGCTGGCAACACCGACGACAGACAGGGAAGCACTGTGCCTACGTACAGCCCCAAGGCGGGTGACGTGACCCGTAAGTGGTACGTCATCGACGCCACTGACGTAGTGCTCGGCCGTCTCGCCGTCCAGGCAGCGAATCTGCTGCGTGGCAAGACGAAGCCGACCTACGCCCCGAACGTCGATGGTGGCGATTTCGTCATCATCATCAACGCCGACAAGGTCGCCATCAGCGGCAACAAGCGGCAGGACAAGCTGATCCACCACCACTCCGGGCACCCGGGCGGCCTCAAGTCGCGGACCGTCGGTCAGGTGTTGGAGAGCCGCCCCGATCGGCTCGTGGAGAAGGCCGTCAAGGGCATGATCCCGAAGAACAAGCTCGGCAACGCGATCGCGGGCAAGCTGAAGGTGTACGCGGGCCCGACGCACCCGCACGCCGCCCAGCAGCCCATTCCGTTCGAGATCAAGCAGGTGGCCCAGTGACCGCTCCCGAGGAATTCAACGAGGAATACGTCGAGGAATTCGACGCCGCCGAGGCTGTCGAGGACGGTGCGGGCTACGAGGACTCCGAGGCCTCGGCGTCCTACGCTCCGATCGTGATCGACCGCCCGGTGCAGACCGTCGGCCGCCGCAAGGAGGCCGTCGTGCGCGTGCGCCTGCTGCCCGGCTCCGGCAACTTCGTGCTCAACGGCCGCACCATCGAGGACTACTTCCCGAACAAGGTGCACCAGCAGCTGGTCAAGTCGCCGCTGGTGACCGTCGAGCGCACCGAGTCCTTCGACGTGCACGCCCGCCTGGTCGGCGGCGGCCCGTCCGGCCAGGCAGGCGCTCTGCGGCTGGCCATCGCCCGTGCGCTGATCGAGGTCACCCCGGAGGATCGTCCCGCCCTCAAGCGGGCCGGCTTCCTGACCCGTGACCCGCGCGCCACCGAGCGCAAGAAGTACGGTCTGAAGAAGGCGCGCAAGGCGCCGCAGTACTCGAAGCGCTGATTTCGGCAACGTCGGCCCACCGCATCCGGCACCCTCTCGGTGCCGGACGCGGTACGGTCGACGCGGCAGCTGTACGAGAGCAGGCTCCAGCGAACAGCTGGTCGCCTGCTCTCGCGCTGTATGAAGATGCGGCGTTAGCGGGGCCTTCGTGGTGCACGGGCCGGTGCCTCCCGGGCCGGCGCGCCCACGCCACAGATCACCAATGAGGGGCGAGGTATGGGACGGTTGTTCGGCACCGACGGAGTCCGCGGGCTTGCCAACGAGTCACTGAGTCCGGAGCTGGCGTTGCGCGTTTCCGGCGCGGCCGCGCAGATCCTGAGCCGGGGCAAGAAGCGCGCGCTCGCGGTGGTCGGGCGCGACCCGCGGGCCAGCGGGGAGATGCTCGAGGCCGCGGTGACCGCGGGGCTGACCGCGGCGGGAGTGGACGTGCTGTCGGTGGGGGTGCTGCCGACCCCGGCCGTGGCCTACCTCACCGGTTTGTACGACGCCTGTCTGGGCGTGATGATCTCCGCCTCGCACAACCCGATGCCCGACAACGGGATCAAGATCTTCGCCGCGGGCGGGCACAAACTCGACGACGCGATCGAGGACCGGATCGAGGCGCTCATGGCCGCGGAGACGCAGTTCCGGCCGACCGGTGCGGGCATCGGCCGGGTCCGCAGCGCGGCGGGCGCGCGCGATCACGGGCTGGCCGTCCCGGATCAGTACAGCCTCGCGGGCACCCACGAACGCTATGTGGAACATCTGGTGGAGGCGACGGGCCAGGACCTATCCGGGCTGACCGTCGTGGTCGACTGCGCGCACGGCGCCGCCGCGGAAGTCGGACCCGCCGCCTACCGTGAGGCCGGTGCGACGGTGATCGCCATCAACGCCGAGCCGGACGGGCTGAACATCAACGACGGCTGCGGCTCGACCCATCTCGAACAGGTACGGGCCGCGGTGGTGGAGCACGGCGCCGATCTCGGTCTCGCGCACGACGGCGACGCCGACCGCTGCCTGGCCGTGGACGCCTACGGCAATGTGGTGGACGGGGACGCGATCCTCGCGATCCTGGCCCTCGCCATGCACGAGGCGGGCGAGCTGGCCGAAGACACTTTGGTCGCCACCGTGATGAGCAACCTCGGCCTGCATATCGCGATGCGGACGGCCGGAATCACCGTGCGCACCACCGCCGTCGGCGACCGTTATGTGCTCGAGGAGTTGCGGCGCGGCGGCTTCACGCTGGGCGGCGAGCAGTCGGGGCATGTGGTGTTCCCGCGACACGGCACCACCGGCGACGGCATTCTCACCGGCCTGCGCTTGATGGCGCGGATGGCGCAGTCCCGGCGCAGCCTGGCCGACTTGGCGAGCGTGCTGAGCACCGTGCCGCAGATTCTGGTGAACGTGCCGGTCAATGACAAATCCGTGGTCGCGCGCGCACCCGAGATCCGCGAAGCCGTGCTGGAGGCGGAGCGGATACTCGGCGACTCCGGGCGCGTGCTGCTTCGACCCAGCGGCACGGAGGAATTGGTGCGGGTGATGGTGGAGGCCACCGACCCGGCGCAGGCGCGTCAGCTGGCGGACGATCTGGCGAAGCGGGTCGCAGGGGTATAGAGGGTTGAGGTCGTGCCGCGGCCGTGGGTCAGTGGGTTTCGGTGAGTACGCCCGCGTTCATGTGCCAGCGGCGGGTCGCGCGGACGGTGTCGAGCATGCGGCGGTCGTGAGTGACGAGCAGGAGTGTGCCGGTGAAGGACTCGACGGCCTGCTCCAGTTGTTCGATGGCGGGGAGGTCCAAGTGATTGGTCGGCTCGTCGAGCACGAGCAGGTTCACGCCCCGGGCTTGGAGCAGGGCGAGGGCGGCGCGGGTGCGTTCGCCGGGGGACAGCGTGTCGCACGGCCGCAGCACGTGTGGGCCACGCAGGCCGAATTTCGCCAGTAGCGTGCGCACTTCGGCCTCCGGCCAGTCCGGCAGTTCGCCGCCGAAAGTGGCGGCCAGGGCCGCGGTCCCGCGGAACAGCCCGCGCGCTTGGTCGACCTCGCCGACCTCGACGCCGGAGCCCAGCCTCGCCGTCCCGGTGTCGGGCTGGAGCTGTCCCAGCAACAGGGCGAGCAGCGTCGACTTCCCGGAGCCGTTCGCCCCGGTCAGCACGATGCGGTCGGCCCAGTCGACCTGGGTGGTGATCGGGCCGAGCGTGAAGTCGCCACGGGTGACGGCCGCCTGGGACAGGGTCGCCACCACCGAGCCGCTGCGCGGGGCCGCGGCGATGCTCATGCGCAGTTCCCATTCTTTGCGGGGTTCTTCCACCACCTCGAGCCGTTCGATGCGGCGCTGGGTCTGCCTGGCCTTGGCGGCCTGCTTCTCGGTGGATTCGGCCCGCATCTTGCGGCCCGCCTTGTCCGAGTCCACCTTCCTGGGATCACGCGCCTTGCGGCGGGCGGTGCGGACACCGTGTTCGAGCCAGTTGCGCTGCATCTGCGCGCGGGCCTCCAAGCCCGCCTTGGTGTCGGCGTAGTCCTCGTACGCCTCGCGCGCGTGCTGCCGGGCGATCTCGCGCTCCATCAGGTACGACTCGTAGCCGCCGTCGTACGACCCGACCTGTTGCTGCGCGAGATCCAGCTCGACGACGCGGTTCACCGTGCGCGCCAGGAACTCCCGGTCGTGGCTGATCACCATCAATGGGACCCGCACACCGGCGACGAACTGTTCCAGCCGGCTCAGGCCGTCCAGGTCCAGGTCGTTGGTCGGCTCGTCCAGCAGCAGGATGTCGAAGCGGGACAGCAGGACCGAGGCCAGCCCGGCCCGCGCGGCCTGACCGCCGGACAAACCGGTCATGGGTGTATCCAGGCCGCTGGGCAGACTGTCCGCGAGGCCGAGATCCGCGGCGACCTCGTGGGCGCGCTGGTCCAGATCGGCCCCACCGAGGGCGAGCCAGCGTTCCAGCGCGGGGGAGTACTCGTCCGGCCCGCCGTCGGCGAGGCGCTCGGCCGCGGCGTCCATCACTCGCTGCGCCTCGGTGACTCCCGTTCGGCGGCCGAGGAATTCGAAGACGGTCTCGCCTTCGACCCGTTGTGCCTCCTGGGCCAGATAACCGACCGTCGCGTCCGGGGGACTGAGCGTGATGCTGCCCGTCGGTGCGTGCCGGTCGGCGAGCATGCGCAGCAGCGTCGACTTGCCCGCGCCGTTCACGCCGACCAGTCCGATCACGTCGCCCGGCGCGAGGGTCAGATCCAAGTCGGCGAACAGCGTGCGCTCGCCGTGACCGGCCGACAGGCCGCGGGCATGCAGAGTGGTGCTCACCAGCACGAGTCTGCCGTGCTCGGGGTCGGACCCTGAGGTCGACCCCGGGAGAAATCAGGGTCGGTATCGGCCGCCGGGCCGATGGCGGGGCCCGCGACGACGGGCACAGTGGAGGACGTAGCGATCACCGCACGAGAGGGAAGACCAATGACCGTCCCCACCCGCCGTTTCACCCGCTCCACCCACGACAAGTGGATCGCAGGCGTCTGCGGTGGCATCGCCGAGTATCTCGGCTGGAACGCCAACGTCGTCCGTCTGCTGTTCGTGGTGTCGTGCCTGCTGCCCGGCCCGCAGTTCGTCATCTACTTGGTGCTGTGGCTGTTGATGCCGAAGAAGTGAACTCGCGGGGCTGCGTCGAGCCCGCGCGGGTGACAGGATGGAACGATGCCGCTCGAGCGGCATCGCACCACCGGTACGAGTCCTGCTGAGGAGGGGTCATGATCACCTCGAGCGAATTCCCAGGCCTGGATATACCCGGTATCGACGCGTCTTCGTCGCTCGACGGCCTGGGCGCGATCGAATTGCACCACCCGACGCAGGGCATCGACGGCGACGGCTCGCTCGACACCGTCACTACCACGGGTGACGACGCGATGCAGGTCTGGACCGACTACGACCACGACGGCTTCGCCGACCACGTCACCGTGGTGGAGAAGGACGGCGACTACGCCGCATGGGAATTCCAGCGCCACCCCGACGGCACCTCCGAATGGGTCCGCACCGACCGAGGCAGAATCGGAAGCTGACCGAATCCGCGGGGGCGAAAATTCGAGGGAACCGAGTGTCGGCGTGTTGCGTCGAAGGAAGTAGGGCGGCATTCGGCGCGAACGAGATTCGCGTCGGCGCAACGACACTACGAGGACGGAGGGGAGTCGTGGGCGGGTCGGAAATGGTCGGTGTGCGGACGGAGGAGCTCGGTGCGCTCGGCAGCGACTATCGCAGATCGGCGGACGTCGTCCGCGACCAGGCGAAGGGAGTCGCCGATCACCTGTTCGGCAGCGGTGACGAGGCGGGCCGGAATTACGCGCCGCAGGGGATCGCGGTGCATCAGGGCCTCGAACGGGTCGGTGTATGGCTGCGGAACTGGAGTGAGGCCACCACCGCGACCGCCGACGCGCTCGGGGCCGCCGTGGTGGCCTACGCCGAAACCGACCAGCAGCGCGCTTCCGAGACGAACAAGACATGAGACCGCCGAATGACCCGTGCTCGCACCGGCGACGCCAGACATTCGAGGAGTCGGAATCATGACGGTTTCCTGGCAGGGCAAGGCGATCGACACCCTCTTGGACGAGGGCAGCGCGGGGTTGCAGTACTGGATCGAGTTCACGCCGCTGTACGAGGCGGCGTTCGGCGACAACGAGAGACGCGTCGGCGTCGGCAAGCTGCTGGCGATGTACGACGAGCAGCGCGGCACCCGGTTGGACAGACTGGAGCAGACGGGCGAGGCGCTGAAAGCCGCACTGTCGGAAGTGGATCGGCAATGGGACGCGCAGCAGGGCTACACCCGTCGGCTGCCCGGCCTGTGGCAGGGTACGGCGGCCGCCGCCGCGCTCGACATGCTCGGCAAACAGTCGGTCCTGGCCGACGAGGACCGGCAGCACGTCAAGACCGCCGTCACCGTGATCGCCGATATGGCGGGTTCGCTGCGGTCGGCGGTGGCCGCGAAGGCGTTCGCCACCCGAGAGTTGCTCGCGGGACCGGTGGGCGGCAGGAAGGTCGTCGAGATCGACGGTAAGACCCCGGCGGAGGTGAAGGTCATCGTCGACGTGCACAACGCGCGGGAATGGATCGACGCCGACCAAGTCCGCGAGCTGGGCCGCATCTTCCCCGCACTCGCCGTGCCGGAGGACAAGATCAACACAAGCGTGCTCGGCTTCATCAACTCCGACAGCGAGAACATGCTCACCGGCGCGTACGGCGACCGAGTGCGCAGCGTCACCGATGAGTGGCTGACCAAGACGTTCAAGCCGGACTTCGACCGCAAACTGTCGTCCTATATCGACGTCTGTACCGAGGTCGATCGACTGTTCAAAGACCAGTACAAGAACCTGGCCGATGCGCTGACGCAGGTGGCCGAGCATGGCTACCCGCGCCCGGAAGGTCCGTCGGAACCACAACCGGGGACACTGGTCGACCAGGACAAACCCGAGGTGACCAGTGCTCCCGGCCCGCCAGGCCTGCCCGCCGCCACGGTCCCGGCGAGCACGACACCGAGCACAGTCCCCGCGTCGACCACACCGACCACGCCGGACAACCCGTCCACGCCGAGTACCCCGTCCACGCCGAGTATTCCGTCCACGCCGAGTATTCCGACCACACCGAGTATCCTGACCGCCCCCGCGCCCAGGATGCCCGCACTGGACGGACTTGCCGCGCTCAGCCAAGTGGCGCGGGAATTCGCGCCGCTGGCAACCGGCCTCGGTCAAGCGGTGGAGCAGGGCGTGTCCGCGTTGAGCGGAATCATCAAAAGCGGAGTCGACGACGCGATCGAAAAGCTCATGCACAGCATCGATCCGCAGAAGGCCGAAGCCGACGACCGGGACGACGAAGGTCGGGACCGAAAGCCGAGCGCTGAGGCGGAATTCGATATCGGAGGTAAGCATGTGCAGTTCGAGATGGGGCCGGACGGCCGGTTGAAACTCGTCCTCTCCGATACCACCGGTGCGGAGCAGGAGTTCACCGTCGAGCTGAACGAGCACGGCATACCGGTCATCTCGACGATCGAGCCGGACGCCGACAACGCGCAGCCCCCGGCGCCTGAGCCTCTTACGCCGGAGTCTCGGAACGAGGAGTCTCCGGCACCGGATCCTCAGGAAGAAGAGAAAACGCCCGCTCCAGGTTCGGAACCGGACACCGAGGACGATCGGCCAGGGCTGCCGAGCGGAACCTTGCCGCGCACCCGGCGCGAAGAGGATGGCGAGCACTACCCGAAGCCGATGCCGGAGCAGGGCGAGCGGGAACCGGACGTTCCAGTGGACAGTGGCGCGGAACTGGCCGAAGCCGGGCCGCTGGACGCGGGGTTCGCCGAGGCGGGTCCACTGTGAGCCCGTCCGGGACGAGGTCGCACACCGCATGAGCGAGGAGGCGCAGCATGGTCGACTACGCCGAGGAAGCGAGGCAACTCGCCGCCGAGAACCAGCGCCGCATGTCGCTGTTGCTCGACGAGATCCAGGCGATCAACGAGCAGACCGCGGCGACCGGCCGGGAAATCGCCGACCGGCTGACCGCCGAGATGGACGAGTTCTGGGTGACGCACGCCGCCGACCTGGACAAGGCCGCCGCCGAGGCGGAGGAGCGGCAGCGACTGCAAGAGGAAGCGCAAGAGCAGCGCGCGGCCATCGCACGGTCGATGGCCGCCCGCCGGGCCAATCACACGGTGACGCCGGTCGATGAAGAGGACGAGGAGGCCAAGTTCTACCAACGCAAGAGCTGGCTGATCTGATCGACGCTCCGCGGGCCGGTCGGTCGGCTACCGCCGCAGCAGCGCGGCGAGCTGGCCGACCTTCAGCTTCGGCGGCTCCTTCTCCTGCGGCGCCGCGGGGTCGACGACGGTGGTGTGCGGGATGACCTGGTCGGGATCAGTGAAGGCGCGATAGGTCTTGTCGTCCGCCAGCGTGGCGAGCAGGTAACCGGCCAGCAGGGCGCGCGTGGTGCGGGAGGTCTTCGATTCGTGCTTGCCCGCACCCACGGCGGCGAGGACGCGCCGCCCCTCGATGATGCCGTTGTGCGAGGCCTTGTCGATGGCGCGCAGGGTCGCCGGGCCGCCCCAGGCGGTGGCCAGTGGGATGGCGTTGGAGCTGACCGAGGTGATGTCGGTCGCGCCGGCCAGGATCAACGCCGGAACGTCCAGCTCCGGGGCGACGGCTTCGGCGGCAGGCGCCGTCGGCGCGGGGAACAACGCCGCGACGGCGGCGACGTCGCGGCGGCCCGCGGCGATGACCGCGGCGCCCGCTCCCATGCCGTGCCCGGCCAGAGCCAGGCGCTCCGGATGCACGCTGATCTCGCCGTCCCCGAGCCGCACACCGGTGCAGATGTCGAGCGTGGTGAGCAAATCGGCGGCCAGCCCCAGATGTGACGGAATCGGTCCGCGCTCGGTGTCGGGCGCGGCGGCCACGATTCCCCAGGAAGCGAGGTGTTCGAGCAGCGTGCGGTAGTGGTTCGCCCCGGTCAACCAGCCATGTCCGAACGCGACGGCAGGTAGGTTCCGCCCCGTCTCGGGCGTGAACACCACCCCCGGCTGGCCGGCGATGGCCAGGTTGCCACGCAACACGCGGTGCGGGCCCCGGCTGGTCAGGGTGCTCAATAGCGATTTCACAGACGCCGACACGACGTGAACGTTATCCGATAAGTAGTGTGGTGAGCCATGTGCGGAATCGTGGGGTACGTCGGGTACCGAGACGCGCTCGGCGTCGTCGTTGACGCGTTGCGCCGCATGGAATATCGCGGATACGACTCCGCGGGTGTGGCGATCCTGGATGGCGCGGGCACGCTGGCGGTGGAACGCAAGGCGGGCCGCCTGGCCAACCTGGAGGCCGAGCTCGCCGAAACCGGGATCGATCGCTTCGTGGGCACCACGGGCATCGGGCACACCCGCTGGGCCACGCACGGCGCGCCGACCGACCGCAACGCACACCCGCATCGGGACCACACCGGCAAGGTCGCCGTCGTACACAACGGCATCATCGAGAACTTCGCCCCGCTGCGTCGCGAACTGGAGGACGCCGGGGTCGAGCTGAACAGCGACACCGACACCGAGGTCGCGGTGCACCTGGTGGCCCGCGCGTACGCCCATGGCCCGACCGCAGGCGACTTCGCGGCCAGCGCGCTGTCCGTCCTGCGCCGTCTGGAGGGCGCGTTCACGCTGGTCTTCACGCATGCCGACCATCCGGACACGATCGTGGCGGCGCGCCGCTCCACCCCGCTGGTGGTTGGCGTGGGCAAGGGCGAGATGTTCATCGCCTCGGATGTCACGGCGTTCATCGAGCACACCCGCGAGGCGGTCGAGCTCGGTCAGGACCAAGCCGTGGTGATCACCCTGGACAGCTACCGGGTCACCGACTTCGCCGGCGAGGACGCGAGCTCGCGCACCCGCCCGTTCACGATCGACTGGGACCTGGCCGCCGCCGAGAAGGGCGGCCACGACTACTTCATGCTCAAGGAGATCGAGGAACAGCCCGCCGCGGTCGCGGACACCTTGATGGGGCATTTCAGCACCGACCACGACGGCGCGGGCCGGATCGTGCTGGACGAGCAGCGCCTCGCCGACCAGGAACTGCGCGATTTCGACAAGGTTTTCGTCGTGGCGTGCGGCAGCGCCTATCACTCCGGCCTGCTGGCGAAGTACGCCATCGAGCACTGGACGCGGCTGCCCGTCGAGGTGGAGCTGGCCAGCGAGTTCCGCTACCGCGATCCGGTGCTGGACCGCTCCACGCTGGTGGTGGCGATCTCCCAGTCCGGCGAGACCGCCGACACGCTGGAGGCGGTGCGGCACGCGAAGGAACAGAAGGCGCGCGTCCTCGCGATCTGCAACACCAACGGCGCGCAGATCCCTCGCGAGTCCGACGCGGTGCTCTACACCAGGGCCGGGCCGGAGATCGGCGTCGCCTCCACCAAGGCGTTCCTGGCCCAGGTGACGGCGAATTACCTGGTCGGGCTCGCCTTGGCGCAGGCGCGCGGCACCAAGTACCCGGACGAGGTGGCCCGCGAATTCACCGAACTCGAGGCGATGCCGAAGCTGGTGGAGCGCGTGCTCGAGACCGCGCCGCAGGTGCGGGCCATCGCGCGGGAGCTGGCGCAGGTGCCGACCGTGTTGTTCCTGGGCAGGCACGTCGGTTACCCGGTGGCCTTGGAGGGCGCGCTCAAGCTCAAGGAACTGGCCTACATGCACGCCGAGGGGTTCGCGGCAGGTGAGCTCAAGCATGGTCCGATCGCCCTGATCGAGGACGGCCTGCCGGTGATCGTGGTGATGCCCTCGCCGAAGGGGCGCGCGGTGTTGCACTCGAAGCTGCTGAGCAACATCCGGGAGATCCAGGCTCGCGGCGCGCGCACCATCGTGATCGCGGAGGAGGGCGACGACACGGTGCGTCCGTTCGCCGACGACCTCATCGAGATCCCGAGCGCACCGACGCTGTTCCAGCCGCTGTTGTCGACGGTCCCGTTGCAGATCTTCGCCGCCGAGGTGGCGCAGGCGCGCGGCTACGACGTCGACAAGCCGCGCAACCTGGCCAAATCCGTCACCGTGGAATAGTTCGGCGGCCGCGCACTTCGCAGTGCGCGGCCGCTGTTCCGCCGGGACGACCGGCGGCTATGCCGGCACGGTAGCCAGGGGCTCCGCCGGGACGGTGGGTGTCCCGCGACGCTCGAGCTGCCCGGACAGGATCGCGAGCAGTAGCGCCACCAGCACCAGACCGACGCCGACCCAGTTGGGTGCGGTGTAGCCGTAGCCTGCGGCGATCACCACGCCACCGAGCCAGGCCGACACCGCGTTGCCGAGGTTGAACGCGCCGATGTTCACCGCCGACGCGAGGGTCGGTGCGCCCGCGGCCTGGTCGAGGACGCGCTTCTGCAACGGCGGCACGGTTGCGAAGCCCAGAGCGCCGATCAACACCACCGTGACGGCGGCGGCTATCTTGTCGTGCGCTGTGACGGTGAACAGCGCGAGAACGAGCGCGAGCCCGCCGAGTGTGAGATACAGCATCGGCATCAGATGGCGGTCGGCGAACTTGCCGCCGATCAGATTGCCCGCGAAGAAGCCGAGGCCGAAGAGGACCAGCAGCCAGGTGACCGAACTCTCCGCATAGCCGGTGACCTCGGTCATCATCGGCGCGAGATAGGTGATCGCGGCGAAGACCCCGCCGAAGCCGAGCACCGTCATCGCCATCGCCAGCAGCACCTGGGGGTTGCGGAACACCGCCAGTTCGGTGCGCAGCGCGGCGTTCGCCGCGGCGGGCTGTTCCGGGACCAGCGCCGCGACGCCGAGCAGGCCGATCAACCCGACCAGTGCGACGAACACGAAGGTCAGCCGCCAGCCGAAGTGCTGGCCGAGCAGCGTCCCCAGCGGTACGCCGACCACCGTGGCGACGGTGAGCCCGGTGAACATGATCGCGATCGCACCGGCGCGCCGATCGGCGCTGACCAGGGTTCCGGCGACGACCGCGCCGATCCCGAAGAACGCGCCATGGGCCAGCGACGCGACGATCCGTCCGGTCAGCATCAGCGCGAAGGTCGGCGCCGCGGCGGACAGGAGGTTGCCGACGACGAGCAGCGTCAGCATGCCGAGCAGCATCCGTTTGCGCGACAGCCGGGTACCCAGCCCGGTCATCAGCGGCGCACCCGCCACGACGCCGAGCGCGTAGCCGGTGACCAGCAGGCCCGCGGTGGGGATGGACACCGAGTAGCTGCTCGCGATGTCTGGTAGCAGTCCGACGACGACGAATTCCGTCGTCCCGATTCCGAATGCCCCGAGGGTCAGGGCGAGGAGTGCGAGGGGCATGAACGAAGCCTCCACGTGACGTTTGCTTCAAACTATTACAGGCGTAAACAATAATTGCATACGCTCTTTAATTGCAAGCGCGGGCTATTGTGATCCCTGGCTATCCTGGAGACACGAACCCCGACGCCGAAGGAACGCCGATGACCGCGGATGCCGCCTTGACCGGCCTCGCCGATGGTTGGTACGCACTCTCGCTACTGCACGACCGGATCGAGGCGCACATCGAGCGGGCCCTGCAATCCGGGCACGACCTGAGCGTTCGCGAGTACTCCCTGCTGGTCGTGCTGAGCCGCCAGCACGACGGGCCGGGCGGGCACCTGCGGATGAACCAGGTGGCCGAGGCCGTGGTGCTGAGCCAGAGCGCGACCACCCGACTGGTTTCCCGGCTGGAAGATCGCGGCCTGCTCCAGCGTTACCTCTGCCCCGACGACCGTCGCGGCATCTACACCGATGTCACCCCGGCGGGCTTGGACCTGCTGGAACAGGCGCGGCCCACGCACGACGCCGCCCTGGCCGGAGCACTCGGGCAGGCGGCCGCCGATCCCGAACTCGCTCCGCTCGTGGCCGCGGTCGAAGCACTGAACACCCACGGCGCACGGCACCGCGACTACCGTCCGGTGTGAGTACGGGACGGCTCGGCGATCAATGAGTGCGGAGTCGAGGTCCGGGCTTTTCTCCGGGATGCTTCGTCGGAGGTTTTCGCGGTTTCTCGGCTGGACCTCGCCGAGGCCACGTCCGGAGCGCTTCGCCGGTGGAATGCCCCCGGTAAGCCCGAAGGGTCCGTACCCTGCGGTTTACTGCACGGTGACCGAGCCGCGCATCTCCGGGTGCAGCGAGCAGAGATAGCGGTAGGTGCCCGGCGCGGTGAAGGTGTAGCTCCACTCGCCTTTGTCGAAGATCGGGCTGTTGATGCCCATGGCCTTGTCGCCGATGCCCTGCACGGTGTGCGGGACCTTGTCGTCGAATTTCCAGGTGACCGTGTCGCCGACCGCGACGGTGACCTCGGCGGGGGAGAATTTCATGTCATGCGCCACGACGGTGGCTGCGGCGGGCTTGCGGTCACCGGTCTGCTGTGCGGTGGTGGTCGGCCGAGCCGGTTTCCTCGTCGTGGTGGCGGCCGAACCGGATTCGTCGCCGCCGCAACCGGACAGTAGGAGCGCGCAGGCCAAGGCGACTCCCGTGACGACGCGGACGATCCCGATGCGGCGGACGCTTGGCATGATGGCCAAGCGTAGTAGGCCACACCGACGGAGGGAGCGGCGATGTCCACGCAGCGGGGCTATTTCACGGTGGACGAAGTGCGCGCGGCGGAGGCCGAGCTGTTCACCCGGGTGCCGGACGGCGTGCCCATGCGCCGGGCGGCGCATGGGTTGGCCACGGTGGTGGCGGGTGAACTCAGGGAGCGTACCGGCGGTATCGCGGGGCGGGCGGTGACCCTGCTGGTCGGTTCCGGGGACAACGGCGGCGACGCGCTCTGGGCGGGAGCGCGGCTGCGCCGCCGCGGTGTCGCGGTCACCGCGGTGTTGCTCAGCCCGGAGCGGGCGCACGCCGGAGGACTCGCGGCGCTGCGCGGATCGGGCGGTCGAGTCGCCGACGACGTGGGCCGCCCGGATCTGGTGATCGACGGCATCGTCGGCATCTCCGGTCGCGGGGCGTTGCGGCCGCGTGCCGCCGAAATCGTTGCGGCGCTGGAGGCTCCGGTCGTCGCGGCAGACCTGCCCAGCGGCGTCGACCCGGGCACCGGCGCGATCGAAGGCCCGGCGGTTCGCGCGGACGTCACGGTCGCGTTCGGCGCGTACAAGCCGGTGCATGCGCTCGCCGCGCCGCAGTGCGGGCGAATCGAATTGGTGCCCATAGGTTTACGTCTCCCGGAGCCGGGTCTCCTCGCACTGGAGCCCGCGGCGATCGGGGCCGCGTGGCCGATCCCCGGCCCGGCCGACGACAAGTACACGCAGGGTGTGACGGGCGTATGCGCGGGTAGCGCCACGTATCCGGGCGCCGCGGTGCTGTGCGCGGGCGCCGCCGTCGCGGCGACATCGGGCATGGTGCGGTATGCCGGGACCGCGGCGGCCGAGGTGCTGAACCACTTCCCCGAAGTGATCGCCGCCGAGGATGTCGCCGCGACCGGTCGCGTCCAGGCCTGGGTCTTCGGTCCCGGCGCGGGCACCGACTCCGCCGCCAGGCAACGCCTGCGTGAGATCCTGGCCACCGACCTCCCGGTGGTGATCGACGCGGACGGCCTGACCATGCTGGCCGCGGAGCCGGACTTGGTGCGCGGTCGTGCGGCCCCGACCGTTCTGACTCCGCACGCGGGCGAGTTCGCCCGCCTCACCGGCCACGAGGTCGGTCCCGACCGGGTGGCGGCGGTCCGCGACTTCGCCGCTTCCTGGCAGGTCACGGTGCTGCTGAAGGGTCGCGCCACGCTCGTCGCCGCCCCGGGCGGTCCCGTGCTGGTCAACGAGGCGGGCGGTTCCTGGGCGGCGACCGCGGGCGCGGGCGACGTGCTCTCCGGCATCATCGGGGCGCTGCTCGCGGCGGGGCGGGAACCCGCATGGTCGGCCGCGGCGGCCGCGCGCGTGCACGCGCTGTCCGCGAACCTCGCCGCACATGACGCCGCCCCCGCGGGAACCCCCATCTCGGCAAGCCTGCTGGGAGCTCACCTCCGCCCCGCCATCGGCGTTCTCCGTGGCCTCGCCCACGCGCCACACAAACCGATTGGAAGCAGCACCGAGCACGCCAATAGACTCGACCGGAATCGACGCAACGACTGATCTCGAGAGCACATGGGTAACTCGTCGGGCACGCCCGAAATCAAGGCGGCATCAAACGCAGGATCCGGACGTGAGTCTTGCGTGCCCGACTGGTCCGCCCCGAATATGCGGAGAGGCGGCACAGCGCAAGTGGAAACGGTCATCGACCTGGACGCCATCGCCCACAACGTGCGGATTTTGCGGGAGCACGCGGGTGGCGCCGCGGTGATGGCGGTGGTGAAGGCCGACGGCTACAACCACGGCGCGGTCGAGGTGGGCCGGGCCGCTCTGGCGGCGGGCGCGGCGGAACTGGGTGTCACGACGGTGGGCGAGGCCGTGCAGTTGCGTGCGGCCGGGATCACCGCGCCCATCCTGTGCTGGTTGCACAGCACGGACACCGACTTCGCGCCTGCGGTGGCCGCCGACGTCGAGATCGGGATCTCTTCGGCGGCTCATCTGCGAGCGGTCGAGGCCGCGGCGCGCGAGCTGGGCCGTCCGGCGACGGTCACCCTGAAGGTGGACACCGGCCTGAACCGCAACGGCGTGTCGTCGGCCGCGTACCCGGAAGTCCTGACGGCGCTGCGCGCTCTGGTCGACGAGGGTGTGGTGCGGTTTCGCGCGATCTTCTCCCACCTCGCGCACGCCGACGAACCCGAGCATCCCAACAACGACGCGCAACGCGCCCGGTTCCTGGAGGCCATCGCCACGGCCAAGGAGCACGGCCTGGAACCGGAGCTGGCGCACATCGCCAACTCCGCCGCTACCCTGACCCGCCCTGACCTGGCCTTCGACTTGGTCCGGCCGGGCATCGCCATGTACGGCCTGTCCCCGATACCGGACGACGATTTCGGCCTGCGGCCCGCGATGACGTTCCAGGCAGAGGTCGCCCTGGTCAAACGAGTGGCCGCGGGCGAAGGCGTTTCCTATGGGCACCAGTGGATCGCGCCGCGCGACACCACCGTCGCGCTGATCCCCGCCGGTTACGCCGACGGCGTTTTCCGCCCCCTGAGCGGACGTTTCGATGTCTGGCTCGGCGGGGCGCCGCGCAGGAACGTGGGGCGGGTGTGCATGGACCAGTTCGTCGTCGACCTCGGAGACAACGCGGCGGGCGTTCAGGAAGGCGACACCGCGATTCTCTTCGGTGCGCGACCGCACGCCCAGGAGTGGGCGGACCTGCTCGACACCATCCACTACGAAGTGGTGTGTTCACCGCGCGGCCGGGTTACCCGGCGCTATGTCGGTGGCGTTCGATGAGCCGCTTCCGGGTGACCCCGCTGCGCGGCGGGCTGGCCACGGCTGGATTCGTCGGTGCGCTGGCAGGTGCCCACGCCTTGCGTCGCGCCGGTGCGCGGGTGTTGTGGCCCGCGCGGGGCGACGACTACCGCGACGAGAATTTCGCGCTGATCGATGCCGACCGTGCGGGGACGGTGCTCGCCGACGACGGCGTGCCGTTGGCCACGCGGATCTGCGGCCCCGACGACGCACCGGTGACGGTGATCTTCGTGCACGGCTTCTGCAACAGCATGGCTTCCTTCCACTTTCAGCGTCGTGACCTGGAAAAGCGCTACGGCGCAGGACTTCGCATGGTGCTGTTCGATCTGCGCGGGCACGGCCGTTCCGGTGTGCCGAGCGCCGCGAGTTGTACCGTCGCACAGCTCGGGAGCGACCTCGCCGCCGTGCTGAACGCCACCGCACCGGCCGGGCCGGTGGTGCTGGTCGGGCATTCGCTGGGCGGGATGGCGATCCTGGCCGCGGCCGCGCGATTCCCGGAATTGTTCGCGGCCAGAGTGATCGGGATCGCACTGCTGTCGACCGCGGCCGCCGAGGTCACCGCGGCGGGAATCGGGCAACTGTTGCGCAATCCTGCGATCGACGGGTTCCGGGTGGCCGTGTACACCGCGCCCGCGCTGGTGCAGGCGGGCCGCGTCACCGCTCGGCGGGTGATCACGCCGATCCTGCACGTCAGCTCGTTCCACGGACCGGTGAGCCCGACGCTGTCGCGCTTCACGACGCTGATGATCGACCAGACGCCGGTGGCGACCGTAGTGAAGTTCCTGCAGGCCATCGAGCTGCACGACGAGTCGGCGGCGTTGCCCGCGCTGGCGGGCACACCGATCCTGGTACTCGGCGGCGGGCACGATCTGGTGATCCCGTTCCGGAATTCGCGTGCGCTCGCCGCCGCTCTGCCGGGCAGCGAACTCATCCGGTTGGAAGGCGCGGCGCACATGCCGCATCTGCAATACCCGGACATAGTCAACGCCGCGCTGGATCGCTTGCTGGTGCGCGCGGGCGTGGTCGACCCGGCGCCGGGGGAGGCCTCGGAGGTGGCCCGTGGCTGATCCGGGGCATCGAGTGCTGCCCACCGTCGCCGACACCGAGGCGCTGGGCCGGGAACTGGCCACCGATCTGCGTGCCGGGGATCTCGTGGTGCTGGACGGTCCGCTCGGCGCGGGCAAGACCGCACTGACCCGCGGCATCGCCGAAGGTCTTGGCGTGCAGGGGCGGGTCAGTTCGCCGACGTTCATCATCGCCCGCCAGCACCGCGCGGGGCAGCGCGCAGGCGGCCCGTCGGTGCCCATGGTGCACGTGGACGCCTACCGGCTCGGCGGCGACCTGGACGAGCTGGACGCGCTGGACCTGGACACCGATCTGCATCAGGCGGTCGTCGTGGTGGAGTGGGGCCGCGGCGTGGTGGAGCACCTCGCGGATCGGCATCTGCGTGTGGTGCTGTCGCGGGCGCCGGACTCGGATGTGCGCACCGCCAGCTGGGAATGGGTCAATTAGCTACCGGGTAGCTCTGCGTCGGCCTCACCTACCACCCGGTATCGTTGGCCCAATCATGCTTGTACTAGCCGTCGACACCGCGACACCCGCCGTCACAGCGGGACTGGTGGACTTGGAGCAGGGCGCCGACGCGGCGAATCCCGTCCGGGTACGCACCGTCGCATCCCGGGTGCGGGTCGACCCCCGCGCCCATGCCGAGGTACTCACTCCGCAGATCCTCGAATGCCTCACCGAGGCAGGTCGTTCCAGGACCGAGATCGACGCGATCGTGGTCGGGGTCGGTCCGGGTCCGTTCACCGGCCTGCGCGTCGGCATGGCCACCGCGGCCGCGTTCGGCGACGCGCTCGGGATACCGGTGTACGGCGCGTGCAGCCTCGACGCGATCGCAGCCGACGCCGCTGTCGACCCCGCGGTGCCGCCCCCCGTCGAGCTCCCGCCCGAAGCCGAACTGCTCGTGGTGACCGATGCCCGGCGGCGCGAGGTGTATTGGGCGCGGTACCGGGAGGGCGCGCGCGTGGCCGGACCCGAGGTGTGCAAGCCCTCCGACTTGGACGCGGGCGAGGCCACGGCGATCGCCGGATCCGCTTCGCACGTCGACTTCTTCGATCTGCCCGTGCTCCCCGCCGAGACGCCCTCGCCCGCCGGGTTGGTCCGCGTCGTCGCCGCCGAGGTGCTGTCTCGCAGCGTGCCGGAGCCGCTGGTTCCGCTGTACTTGCGCAGGCCGGACGCGGTCGAGAACGCCTACCGCCGACTCGACCGGACGGGGGAGTGAAGCCGGTGACTTTCCGAATCGCGCCGATGGTGGCCGCCGACATCACGCGCTGCGTCGAGCTGGAGCAATTGCTTTTTCCGGAGGACGACCCGTGGGCCGCCGTGGCGTTCCAGTCCGAGCTGGCCGGGCGGCACAACCGCTACATCACCGCGCGCGACGACGACGGGCGAATGGTCGGCTACGCGGGTATCGCCCTGCTGGGTGATGCCGAACACCCCGAGGCCGAGGTCCACACCATCGGCGTCGACCCCGGCTGCCACCGCACAGGTGTCGGCACGCTCCTGCTGGAGGCGCTGCTCGCCGAGGCGGACCGGCGCGGTGGACCGGTGTTCCTGGAGGTCCGCACCGACAACGCGCCGGCGATCGCGCTGTACGCCAAGCACGGGTTCCACATCATCGGGTTGCGCAAGAACTACTACCACCCCAGTGGCGCGGACGCGTACACGATGCGTCGCCCAGCGCTGACCAGCGGGGAGCGCTGGCGCACACGGGACGAGGTGTTGTCGTGATCGTCATGGGCATCGAAAGCTCCTGCGACGAAACCGGAGTCGGCATCGTCCGCAGGCACCCCGACGGCACCTGCGTACTGCTCGCCGACGAGGTCGCTTCCAGCGTCGACCAGCACGCGCGCTTCGGCGGCGTCGTCCCCGAGATCGCCTCGCGCGCGCATCTCGAGGCGATCGTGCCCGCGATGCGCCGCGCGCTGTCGGCCGCGGGCATCGCGAAACCGGACGCGTTGGCGGTGACCATCGGCCCGGGCTTGGCCGGTGCGCTGCTGGTCGGTGTCGCCGCGGCGAAAGCGTATGCGGCGGCGTGGGATGTGCCCTTCTACGCGCTCAACCATCTCGGCGGGCACGTCGCGGTGGACACTCTGGAGCACGGGCCGATGCCGCCGTGCGTCGCGCTGCTGGTGTCGGGCGGGCACACGCATCTGCTGCACGTCACGGATCTGGCCGAGCCGATCGTCGAGCTGGGCAGCACCGTCGACGACGCGGCGGGCGAGGCGTTCGACAAGGTGGCGCGGCTGCTCGGGTTGGGCTTTCCCGGCGGTCCGGCGCTGGATGCCGCCGCGACGGCCGGTGATCCGCGCGCTATCGCCTTCCCTCGCGGCATGACCGGGCCGCGCGACCCGCGCTACGACTTCTCCTTCTCGGGTCTCAAGACCGCGGTCGCCCGTTACGTGGAGGCGGCCCAGCGCGACGGCGTCGCCGCGGAGGATCTGCCCATCCCCGATATCGCGGCGTCTTTCCAGGAGTCGGTCGCGGATGTGCTCACGATGAAGGCGGTTCGCGCGGCCCAGGATGTCGGCGTCGGCACGCTGGTGCTCGGCGGCGGCGCGACCGCCAACTCGCGGATCCGCTCGATGGCCGAGGAACGCTGCGCCGCGGCCGGTTTGACCTTGCGGGTGCCCAAGCCTCGGCTGTGCACGGACAACGGGGTGATGATCGCCGCGCTCGGCGCGCATGTCATCGCTGGTGGCGCGGCTGCTTCGCCGCTGACGGTCGCCACCGATCCGGGTCTGCCGGTGTCGGTCAGTATGGGTCGCTGACCGGCTCGGATTCAGCGCACGAAGCGGCGGCGGCCGCACCGGGTTTCTTTCCGGTGAGATCGCCGCGAAGGGCCGTCGTGCGGCCGGATCAGTTCGGTGCGAGCAGTCCGGGATGCGACGCCGACCCCGAATTCCCCCGGAGGAGCGGCAGGCTCGACCGCGCGGGCGCCTGGGTGGGCGTCGGGCTCGTGCCGGGCGCCGGAGCGGTCGGCGCCGCCGGGTACCACGTCCGGCTCGATGGCGATTCGGGCGAACCGTTCGGTGCCGCATTCGGATTCCCGAACAGGGGGCCGAGCAGTTCGGGGAACGGAATCGGCGGAAGGTTCGGATCCGGGCGCAGCGTGGGCTGCGTGGGTGTGATCACCTGCGTGGACGACGGCCCGCCGGTCGTGCTCTGCGGTCCGCGTTCCGTGGTCGTCGGTGCGATGCCGGTGTTGTCCGGCGTGCGGTTGTGCGGCGTGGCGGCAGCCGTGGTCGCGGGCGGCACCGATGTCGGGTTGGGCAGTTGCGACGCGCTGCTCGTGGTCCCCGCGGGAGAGACCTCGTCATCCGAGGTCGGCGCGAACGTCTTGACCCCGTAGCCGACGATCAGTCCGACGACCACGATCGCACCGGCGAGCGTGCCGAACACCTTGGTTACCGTCCCCGCGGGCGCGTCGCCGCCGAGCCCGGCGACCGGGAACACCGACGGCTGCATCGAATCGGCGACCAGCGCCGCGCCTTTGGCGGTCACCGCCTCGGGATCCGGCACGGTGAACACGGGGATGTCCAGGGCGGCGGTGAGCGTATCGAGCACCGCGGGGATGTTGGCGCCGCCGCCGATGACCGTGACCGCCTGCGGCTGCCTGGGCGCCCGGGCGAACGACATCGTGACGAACCGCGCCAGGTCGCGCAGCAGGTCGGCGATCAACTCTTCGAAGTCGGCCCTGGTCAGCTTCAGCGGACGACCGGCGACGTGGTCGATGGTGACCGCGGGCGCGATGGACAGGTGCTCCTTGGCCGCGCGGCCCCGGTTGGTGAGCATGCCGCGGTTCGGGCGGGTACCGCGCCGGGCGAAGTGCAGGTCCACCAGATGGTGGTAGATGAGATCGTCGATCGCCTTGCCGCTGACGGTCGCGGTGCGATCGGAACGGAGCAGGGAGCCGTCGGCGCGGTCGGCGACGGTGACGCCGAGCCCGGAGGCGCCGAGATCGACGATGGCGACCGTGTCGTAGCGGTCCAGCAGGCCGGTGTGCCGCAGGTAGGTCAGCGCGGCGGTGCCCTCGGGGATCAGCCGCAGGTCGCGCTGTTTTCCGGTGGCCGAGCGGATGATCTGGGCCTGCTCCTTGGTGCGGTAGGCGACCGCGACGCTGGTGGGCGGGTGACCCGTCGCCGGCTCGAAGTCGCGTGGCCCGCCCGCGAAACGGCCGCCGACCGGGCGGATGATCTCGCGTGGCGGCTGCGTGGTCGGCAGCTGGGTCGTCATCAGCTCGATCGAGGACGACACCAGGTCACCGAGATCGGAATGAGCCGCGTCGGCGGACACGACGCGGTAATCGAAGCTCTGCGTGCCGTTCGGCGCGGTGGAGACCAACGCCGAGCACACGACCTCTGCCCCGGCCGAGATGCCGAGGGATGTTCGCATGTTCACCTCCCTTCGAGCGGATGGTCATGGTGTCGCCGACCATCTCGAATGGACTGCCGGACCGCCGTATGGATGACGCGCGACCCGGACCGGGAAACGAACCGGCCCCTCGTCCGGGTGGGTCGCGGGGACCGGCCATGGATCACGTGTGTCTTGCTCTCTGGTGAAGCTGGTGGTGCAACGATCGTGCTGCGGCGCTGCGGGTTCGGCGACGCTGTGGTACCTCTGTGCCGCCTGGCCGCCGCTCGGAGGAGCGACGAACCGGCGGCCGGACCGCAACCGTCGTCAATAGTGTCACAATCCGTTATCCGAACGTTACTGTTTTCCCGAACTTATAGCCAAGCTCGCAGTGTCGCCGGGCGCGCCGCGCAAAGTTGGCACCGCCCAGCCTTGAGCGCTGGCACTCTCATGTATAGAGTGCTAGTCGGCACTGTGTGTAGTGCTTGTGCCAGCAGCTTGACCACTGGGCAGGGGTCCCGGCACCCGCGACGACGGGGCTATGCGCAGGGTCAGCATCGTGACCAACCGACGAGTTCGGAGCGACGAGTTCCGGACGACCGAATCCCCTGAAAGTGGAGGGCTCAACGTGGCGAGCGTGAACATCAAGCCGCTCGAGGACAAGATCCTCGTCCAGGCCAACGAGGCCGAGACGACGACGGCCTCCGGCCTGGTCATCCCTGACACGGCGAAGGAGAAGCCGCAGGAGGGCACCGTTGTCGCCGTCGGTCCCGGCCGGTGGGACGACGAGGGCGAGAAGCGCATCCCGCTGGATGTCCAGGAGGGTGACACCGTCATCTACAGCAAGTACGGCGGCACCGAGATCAAGTACCAGGGCGAGGAGTACCTCATCCTGTCGGCGCGCGACGTGCTGGCCGTCGTCACCAAGTAGCCGATCAGGCACGCATGCGTTCCGCCCCGGTGTCTTTCGTGACCCGGGGCGGAGTGCGTTCGGCGCCGACACCACGGCACTGAAACACGCGGTGCGAGCGACGGGCCCTGAGGCGGCAGCCTGCGTGACGACGGGACCCGGGAGCGCCGCAATCCACTACAGGAGCGAATCCCCATGGCAAAGCAGATCGAGTTCGACGAGAAGGCTCGCCGGGCTCTGGAACGCGGCGTCGACAAGCTCGCCGACGCCGTGAAGGTCACCCTGGGCCCGCGCGGACGGCACGTCGTACTCGCGAAGTCCTTCGGCGGCCCGACCGTCACCAACGACGGCGTCACCATCGCGCGCGACATCGAGCTGGAAGACCCGTTCGAGAACCTCGGCGCGCAGCTGGTCAAGAGCGTCGCCACCAAGACCAACGACGTCGCGGGCGACGGCACCACCACCGCCACCGTGCTGGCCCAGGCGCTGGTCCGCGCCGGGCTGAAGAACGTTGCGGCCGGGGCGAACCCGATCGTGGTCGGCTCCGGCATCGCCAAGGCCGCCGACGCGGTCTCCGAGGCGCTGCTCGCGCTGGCCACCCCGGTCTCCGGCGAGCAGGCCATCGCGCAGGTCGCGACCGTGTCCTCGCGGGACGAGGAGATCGGCGAGATGGTCGGCAAGGCGCTGACCACCGTCGGCAAGGACGGCGTCGTCACCGTCGAGGAGTCCTCGACGCTGCAGACCGAACTCGTCGTCACCGAGGGCGTGCAGTTCGACAAGGGCTACCTGTCGCCCTACTTCGTCACCGACCCCGACAGCCAGCAGGCCATCCTGGAGGACGTGTTCGTCCTGCTGCACCGCGAGAAGATCAGCTCGCTGCCGGACTTCCTGCCGCTGCTGGAGAAGATCGCCGAAAGCGGCAAGCCCGTCCTGATCATCGCCGAGGACGTCGAAGGCGAGGCGTTGTCGACCCTGGTGGTCAACGCCATCCGCAAGACGATCAAGGCCGTCGCGGTCAAGGCGCCGTTCTTCGGCGACCGCCGCAAGGCGTTCCTCGACGACTTGGCCGTGGTCACCGGCGGCACCGTGGTGAACCCCGATCTGGGCATCACCCTGCGCGAGGCAGGCCTCGACGTGCTCGGCAAGGTGCGCCGCGTCGTCGTCACCAAGGACGACACCACGATCATCGATGGCGCCGGTTCCGCGGCGGACGTGGAGGCGCGCGTCGCGCAGCTGCGCCGCGAGATCGAGGCCACCGATTCCGACTGGGATCGCGAGAAGCTGGAGGAGCGGCTGGCCAAGCTGGCAGGCGGCGTCGCGGTGATCAAGGTCGGCGCGGCCACCGAGACCGCGCTCAAGGAGCGCAAGTACCGCGTCGAGGACGCGGTGAGCGCCGCCAAGGCCGCCGTGGAAGAGGGCATCGTGCCCGGTGGCGGCACCGCGCTGGTGCAGGCGAGCAGCAAGCTCGTCGAGCTGCGCGATTCGCTGTCCGGTGACGAGGCCGTCGGCGTCGAGGTGGTCCGCACCGCGCTGCGTGCGCCGCTGTACTGGATCGCCACCAACGCGGGCCTGGACGGCGCCGTGGTGGTCAGCAAGGTCGCCGAGGGCAAGGACGGCTTCAACGCCGCCACGCTCACCTACGGCGACCTGCTCACCGACGGCGTCGTCGACCCCGTGAAGGTGACCCGTTCGGCCGTCGTCAACGCGGCGTCGGTCGCGCGCATGGTGCTCACCACCGAGAGCGCCGTGGTGGACAAGCCCGCCGAGGAGCAGAACGACCACGGCCACCACGGCCACGCGCACTGAACCCGGTTTTCTCGGGACAACGCACGGACAAGGCCCCCGGACCACGCGGTTCGGGGGCCTTGCCGTACGCGGCCTCGACTACCGGTTGGACCGAGAGAGTTCCGAAGCGCGACACGCTGTCTGCCGCGGGATCGGAGGGAGGCCGCGGGAAGCTCAGGACCGCTGGGGTCGGTACGCGCGGGGCGGGAATGCCTGGCGGGACGCCGGATTCAGCTGGCGACCGGTGGCTGCTCGGCGGCGATGGCCGCGAGTAGGCGAGCACGCAGCGACGGCGGCGGAGTGGCCGCCGTGGCTGTGGCGAGAACGGCGAGCGCTTCTTTCGTGTCTCTGACTTCCTGGATGAACTCCGCGCGTAGCACGGGGTCCTCGCTGTCGAACAGCTCCTGCACTTCCTGATGGTCTTCGTCGTCGATCGATCCGAGCGCGACGGTGTGCGCGAGATCGATACGGCGTTCGTTCATCTCACGTCACCCCCAAACTTTTCTTCAGTCGTGTCAATCCGTCCCGAATCCGGGACTTAACCGTAGGTAACCCTACGTCGAGGTAGGTGGCTACCTCCGCATAGGTGCGTCCGCCGTAGTAGGCGAGCGAGATGGCTTCCCGCTGGGTTTCGGTGAGTGTGGCCAGACCGGCCAGGACGGCCTGTTGTTCGAGCCTGCGCTCGACCTCTTCGGTGACCTCGTCGAATTCGTTGCCGAGCACCCGGATCCCGTACGCGACCTCGCGCTGGGTGTGGGCTTGCTCGGCGCGGACCCGGTCCACGGCGCGCCGGTGGGCGAGCGTCATCAACCAGGTGACCGCGGAGCCTTTCGCCGGGTCGAAACTCGATGCCATACGCCAGACCTGCAGATAGACCTCTTGCGTGGTCTCCTCCGCGTAGCCCGGATCGTGCAGAACGCGCAAAACCAAACCGAAGACGCGCGCACACGTCCGGTCGTACAACTCGGCGAATGCTTCCTGGTCGGCTCGACCGCATCGATGCAAAAGCGCGGCGAGCTCGATACTTTCGGCTGCGCGTGCCGTAACCGCAGAATCCACCGTGGGTGGGAAGGCTGCTCTTCGGAACGAGTCGCCCTCTGCGGCCGACGGCCGCGTTGTCACAACGCTCCATTCTGTGTCATCGGTCACTACCGTAGCGCGCCGCTATGACCTCCCTTCGGGTGGGGTGGCCACAAGGCTCGTCGTGGACCGGCGCCGCGTTGCGGAAAGCGCCGATACGCCGGACATCTCGGGAGCGACACGCCGTGACACGCCGAACCGTCGCACCGTGCCGGAACGCCGGGTGCACGGCCTCCGGCCTCGCTCGGCGGCCGACCGATCGATGGTGACGATCGGAACCCACGCGCCGACCTTCGGCGCGGAACCGGTCACCGTGTCATGTGAGCGGCTCGGCCGAAGCATGTTGCAGTGGCCCGTTGTTTGCTAGGAATTCGACGCCCGGCGGCGTGCGGATGGGAGGGGATTGATTCAGACGGCCATGCGGCGGCGGCTGCGCCGCGCGTGCATCTCGCGCTCGGTCTCCGACATGCCGCCCCAGATGCCGTAGGGCTCGCTGACTTTCAGCGCGTGCGCGCGGCACTGCATGAGCACCGGGCAGGTGCGGCAGATCTCCTTGGCGCGCATCTCACGGGCCGTGCGGGCCCGGCCACGCTCACCATCGGGATGGAAGAACACCGCGGAATCCTGCCCGCGGCACGATCCTCGCATCTGCCAATCCCAGACATCGGCGTTGGGTCCCGGGAGGTGGGTCGGCATGGGCATGGTGAACTCCTCGTGGTGCGAGCTCGTCAGCGTTGTCGAGCAGTTGTTCTGCAACAGTTGTGGGCCACGACGCCGTGTCGGCGGGGGTACCCGGGGGGCTCGCCCTTCGTGGTCGCTGCAATTTCGCGCGGCGCCGTCCGTGGCGATGAGCTACGTTAGGTCCAGCCGCGAAATTCCGTCAATAGTTCGGCGCAGCACTTTTCCAAATCTCGCGCTGCCAAATTTAACCTCCGAACTGTTTACTTTTCGTGCTGGTTCCGGCGATACTGTTCGGTTGGCCGGAGGTCCGTGGCTGCCGCATGTGCCGCAACTGATCCAATTTCCGCTGGTAGAGGCGATTTCATGGTCGTAGGGCCGACGCGACGCCGATCTCGTGCCGATGATGTCGGTCACTGCCGCGGCCGAGGGGGTTCGTGGGGTGTGGATCCGAAGATGGCGGTAACGGGGCGGGCAGGTTAATTACGCGAAACACGCATGAATTCCCGGCGTGGCCGCTCGGCGATAGCCAGGACGAGATTTACCTAATGGCAACATCCGCTCGGCGACGGAAATCCCGAGTGTCGCCGGTCGGCCGTCGCTCACCTTTCCTCGCCGGAGCCCGGGTGCCGCACGGGATAGAGTGCGCCCGTGTTCGCGCCCGCTCCGCTCGGAGATCCTCACCTCGCGGTCCTCGCCGAGGCCGCCTTCGGCGTCGCTCCGGGTCGCGCCGCCGCCGACCTTCCGTCCGCGTCGGACGCACTCGGCCGGTGGTATCGCGCTGTGGTTCTCGGCGGCCAGGGCCGTTATGCGGCGGCGCGCGCCGAATTGCGAAGGGTATGCAACCACAGCAACGACCCCGTACTCCTCTCACTGGCGGGAAGTACCGAGGGTTCTTTTCTTCGGCAGCTCGGCTGGCATGAGCGCGCCGCGGCGTTCGACGGGCGGGCGGCCGCGTTGATCCTCACCGTCGGCGCCGGAGCGGAGCCGGACAGCGCCGAGGAGTTCGGCGGCTACCGTCCCAGCCGCGCCGACGCGATCTGCGACGCGCTCACCGGACTCGCCGCCGACGCGCTCGGAACCGGGCGCCTCGCGCTGGCCGACCGCTTGCTGCGGCGCAGCGCGTCGGCGGCACAGCAGTATCGGGCCGGTTGGCGTCCCGCGATCCGCTTGCGCTGGGTGTCCGCGGAAACGGCGCTGGCGGCAGGCGATTTCGAGGTGGCGGCGGCGCACGCGGCGGCCGCGCTGGAGCTGGCCGAGCGATCCCCGTCGGTGCGCCACCGGGTCAAGTCACGCTTGCTGGTCGCCGCCGCCGACGTGGCGCTCGACGCGCGGGGAAGATCGGGCGTCTCGGCCGAGGATGTCGCCGAGCAGTGCCGCGAGCACGGCCTGCTGCCGTTGCGCTGGGCTTGTGCCATGCTCCGCGCCGGATCGGGCGCGCGGGACGCGGCGGCGGAGGCGGCCGAATGTGCCGCGGCCATCGCCCGCTCCGGCGGCGTGTTGCGCCCCATGGCGGGGTGGTAGGTGATCACGGAGTCCACCGTGTTGACCAGTTCCGGCCACCGGGTCGCTATTGTTAGATCCGTTCCGCCCCTTCGGTGGAAGCATTGGTCGTCACCTGACCATGCCACTTTGTAACGCCGGGAATATCTCTGACGATGACGCACACGGGCGAAGAGTTGGACCTCGCCGTCGCTGCCGCTGCGCAGGGCGACAGATCCGCTTTAGCTCAGGTACTGGAGATGATCCGCCCGCTGGTGGTGCGCTACTGCCGCGCGCGGATCGGAGCCGCGGAGCGTGGGCAGCTCTCCGCGGACGACGTTGCGCAGGAGGTTTGCCTGGCTGTGATGACAGCCTTGCCCAGGTATCAAGACCAGGGCAGGCCCTTCATGGCCTTTGTTTACGGAATCGCTTCGCACAAGGTCGCCGACGCGCATCGCAACGCCGCCCGTAACAAGGCGGAGGCGATGGCCGAAGTACCAGATGTCATATCCACCGACCAGGGACCGGAACAACGAGCTCTCGAGTCCGAGACGAGCAGGCAGATGAACCGTCTGCTCGCGACGCTTCCCGAGAAGCATCGAGAGATCTTGATCCTGCGCTTGGTCATGGGTTTGTCAGCGGAAGAAACCGCGGTCGCCGTGGGCAGTACGGCGGGCGCGGTACGGGTCGCCCAACACAGGGCACTCGCGAAACTCAAGTCACAAGTGGCGAGGGCAGGTGAAATGTATGGCTAGGGATGGCGAGCGCGGTCGGGGTGACTGGAAGGCGCGGCTTGGATCGCGGAACAGCGGTCCCTACGCCGAGGCGTCCGGTGACACCGGCCCGGTCGACATCGCCGCGGTACGCCGCGACGATGCTCTGATCGATGCCATCGCCAGCGATGGTCCGGTGCACACCGACAGCGCCGAGGAGTATCAGCTCGCGACGTTGCTCGCGGACTGGCGAGCGGAGTTGGTCGCGCCTCCGATGCCGGCCGAGCCGGACCTGGACGCGATCGTGGCCGCGGTCAACCAGGAGATCGGCGCGCGGCAGGTTCGCATCGGGGCGCACGGCGGCGGCGGGCGACTGCGGCTACTACGTCCGATCATGGGCACGGCGGCCGCGCTGGCCCTGGTCATCGGCGGCATGACGGCGTTCTCGTACAACGCCGAGCCGGGCGATCCGCTGTGGCGGGTCAAAGAGGTCGTGTTCAGCGAACAGGCCCAGACGACCGTGGTCCAGCGGGCGGGCGACGACCTGAACGAGGCTTCCACGCTGGTCACTCAGAACCCGACGCAGGCCAAGGTGCGCCTGGAGCGGGCCAAGGAGAATGCCGCGCAGGTCAGCGATCCGGACAAGCGCGCCGAGCTGATGACCGAGTGGGAACAGTTGCTCGCGAAGCTGCGCGAGGTCAATCCGGAGTTGGCCGATCAGCTGGGTGCGACGGTGCCCAAGACCACCGACCCGCGTGCCACCCCGGGCAACGCGACCACGAAGCCCAGCCCGACGCCAGGTAGCGGGACCTCGACGATCGTGCAGCAGCCCGGTCAGCCGACGAACAAGCCTTCGCCCTCGGCCGACGCCACCGCGCCCAATGGTGGTGGAACGTCGAACAGCGGCGGAACGACGAACGGCGGTGGCGCGCCGACCACGGTGCCGCCGGTGACGACACCGCCGCCCGTGACCACCCAGCCGCCGGCCACCGTGGAACCGACGGCTCCGCAGGAGCCGCCGGTCACCGAGGTCAAGCCCCCTGCGGGCGGACCTACGGGAGACACCGGTAATCCGACGGCGCCGCAGCAGCAGCCGCCGACAGCTCCGGCGCCGGGCAACACCAATACCCACAACAGCAACAATCAGCCGCCGCCGACGTTCAGCGTCCCCGGCATCCCCAACCCGGGCTCGTTCGTGCCGCCCGGCCGCTGACAGAAGAAAACGGTCCAGGCAAGAACCGATCGCCAGCCAGGCGGTCGGCTTTTTGTCTTTCCGGGAGAAGTCGGTCTAGTCAACGGCTGACCATAGGGTGGTAACTCATGGGCGTGTCCGCCCGCGACGGAACCTCGCGGTGCGTCTGCCGAAGTGATCGTGTGCGTCGAAAATCACAGCGGCAAAGGCGAGGTACGCGAGCCTCGAAAGGCCCGCGTGCGGTTCGATCGAGCCCGAATCAGCCGTCGAATCCGTCGAACCCGTCGCCGTGGAAGGCCTCGTTCATCGACGCGTCCGCGTAGCCCCGGCAGTAGTCCCAGGTGACGTACGCTTCCGGCGTCGGGTCGTAGGCGGGCTCGTGCGGGCGGACCGTGCCGTCGACCAGCAACTGAAGCAAGTTGGCGCGCAACATGTCCCAGTCGTGGTAGTGGTCCTGCCTACAGTCTTCGCAGCTGACCACGAGTCCGCGGATGCCGCGGTGGGCCAGCAGTGCCTCGTACACCGCGAGGTCGGCGAGATCCTCCTCGACCGCAAGGCGCTCGTGGGGATCCAGCGGTTCGCCGGGCTCGATGGCATCGAGCGCGGCGGACGGGTCGGAGGGGTCTCCGGCGAACGGATCCGGCGGCAAGCCAGGTGGTAGATGGTCACGCACATCCCCACGGTACGCAGAACAGGGTGGTCTGCGCCAGCTATGCGGCCTGCCAGTTTCGGTGGTGGGCTCACTTCGTCGGCGAGTTCACCGGACAGATACGATGGAGCACAGGCTACGGCGGGTCCCGATCGCACCGCCGCCGAACCACGTCCATCCCATCAGCCGTCACGGCGCCGGTGACACCGGCGCCGGTCGCTATCGACGTCCAGGAGGGGTCGATCCGAATGAGTAATCCCGTATCGGGCGAACGAATCGCAGTCCGCCCTCCTACGGGTGGCGACGATCCGAACAAGATCGCCATGCTCGGCCTCACGTTCGACGATGTGCTGCTGCTGCCTGCCGCCTCGGATCTCATCCCCAGTTCTGTGGAAACCTCCAGCGTGCTGACCAGGGAGATCCGCCTGCGCACGCCGTTGGTCAGCTCGGCCATGGACACGGTCACCGAGGCGCGGATGGCCATCGCGATGGCGCGCGCGGGCGGCATGGGCGTGTTGCACCGCAACCTCTCGACGGCCGACCAGGCCGCCCAGGTGGAGACGGTCAAGCGGTCCGAGGCCGGTATGGTCACCGACCCGGTGACCTGTCGTCCGACCGACACTCTCGCCGAGGTCGACGCGATGTGCGCCAGGTTCCGCATCTCGGGTCTTCCCGTGGTGGACGAGACCGGTGCGCTTGTGGGCATCATCACCAATCGCGACATGCGTTTCGAGGTGGATCAGAACCGCCGCGTCGCCGACGTCATGACCAAAGCCCCCTTGATCACCGCGCAGGAGGGCGTCACCGCGGAAGCCGCGCTCGGACTGCTGCGCAGGCACAAGGTGGAGAAGCTGCCGATCGTCGACGGCAACGGGCGCCTGCGCGGCCTGATCACCGTCAAGGACTTCGTCAAGACCGACCAGTACCCCAACGCCACCAAGGACCGTGACGGCCGCCTGCTGGTCGGCGCCGCGGTCGGTGTCGGCGAGGACGCCTGGTCGCGGGCCATGACACTGGCCGACGCGGGCGTCGACGTGCTCGTGGTGGACACCGCGCACGGTCACCAGGTACAGGTGCTGCAGATGGTGACCAAGGTCAAGGCCGAGGTCGGCGACCGGATCCAGGTGGTCGGCGGCAACGTGGCCACCCGCCAGGGCGCGGCCGCGCTCGTCGAGGCGGGCGCGGACGCGGTCAAGGTGGGCGTGGGCCCCGGCTCGATCTGCACCACCCGCGTGGTCGCCGGTGTCGGCGCGCCGCAGATCACCGCGATCCTGGAGGCGGTCGCCGTGTGCAAGCCGGCAGGTGTCCCGGTGATCGCCGATGGCGGCATCCAGTTCTCCGGCGACATCGCCAAGGCCATCGCGGCGGGCGCGTCCACGGTGATGCTCGGGTCGCTGCTCGCGGGCACGGCCGAGTCGCCGGGCGAGCTGATCCTGGTCGGCGGTAAGCAGTTCAAGAGCTATCGCGGTATGGGCTCGCTGGGCGCCATGCAGGGCCGCGGCCAGGCGAAGTCGTTCTCCAAGGACCGTTATTTCCAGGACGACGTGCTCGCCGAGGACAAGCTGGTCCCCGAGGGCATCGAGGGCAGAGTGCCGTTCCGCGGCCCGGTCAACCAGGTGATCCACCAGTTGGTCGGCGGTCTGCGCGCGGCCATGGGCTACACCGGCTCGCAGTCGATCGCGCATCTGCAGGAAGCCCAGTTCGTGCAGATCACCGCGGCGGGTCTCAAGGAGAGCCACCCGCACGACATCACCATGACCGTCGAGGCCCCTAACTACACCGGACGGGGTTAGCCCACTAGGTTCATGTACAGGACCAACCGGTCCGTGCATGATGGAGCTTGCCCACCGGCTGTGGCGGTGAGCGACCTGCGGCGAGTTGGCGGTTTTGTGCTGCCCACCTGCCCCCACAAGTAACCACTGGAGGCGCGAGTCTTACGAGCGCCCGTTCGCGGCCCGGCTCGCGTTCCAGCGGTCGAAGCGCATGCGCCGCAGGCGCGAGTCTCGACCGCTGGAACGCGAGCCATAAGGGGCCGCGAACAACGCAGCGCCGCAGGCGCTGCAAATCAGACAAGGAGATTTCGCGTGCGCGACATGGTGGAGATCGGCATGGGCCGGACCGCCCGGCGTACCTACGAGCTGGACGACGTCGACATCGTCCCCTCGCGCCGGACCCGCTCGTCGAAGCAGGTCTCGCTGTCCTGGCAGCTGGACGCCTACCGCTTCGAGATCCCGTTTCTCGCGCACCCCACCGACGCCCTGGTGTCCCCGGAGTTCGCCGTCGAACTCGGCCGCCTCGGCGGGCTCGGCGTGATCAACGGCGAGGGACTGTGGGCGCGGCACGCGGATGTCGGCGCGAAGATCGACCAGTTGCTAGAGCTGGTCGGCAAGGGCGGTTACGAGCGCGCCGTGGCGTTGCTGCAGGAGTTGCACGCCGCGCCGATGCAGCCGGATCTGCTCGCCGCCGCGGTGGCGCAGGTCCGCGCCGCCGGCGTCACCGTGGCGGTGCGGGTGAGCCCGCAGAACGCGCGCACGCTCACCCCGGCGCTGCTGCAGGCGGGGATCGACCTGCTCGTGGTGCACGGCACGATCATCTCCGCCGAACATGTCGGCGACGGTGAGCCGCTGAACCTCAAGACCTTCATCGCCGACCTGGACGTGCCCGTGGTCGCAGGCGGCGTGAGCGATCACCGCACCGCGCTGCACCTGATGCGTACCGGAGCGGCGGGCGTGATCGTCGGCTACGGCTCCTACCCCGGCGCGACCACCACCGGCGAGGTACTCGGCATCGGCGTGCCGATGGCCACCGCGATCGCGGATGCCGCCGCCGCCCGCCGCGATTACCTGGACGAGACCGGCGGTCGCTATGTGCACGTCATCGCGGACGGCGACATCTCCACCTCCGGGCAGCTGGCCAAGGCGATCGCGTGTGGCGCGGACGCGGCCATGCTCGGCGTCCCGCTCGCCGTGGCCGCGGAGGCGCCGGGCCGCGGCTGGTACTGGCCGTCGGCGGCCGCGCACCCGTCGGTGCCGCGCGGGTCGATGCTGCACGTCGACGATCCGTGGGATCTCGGTGGCGAGCCGGTCGGCGACACGGTGCGCCCCAGCCTGGAGCGGGTGCTCTTCGGCCCGTCCGACGATCCGTTCGGTTCGCTGAATCTCGTCGGCGGCCTGCGTCGTTCGATGGCCAAGGCCGGTTACTCGGACCTCAAGGAGTTCCAGAAGGTGGGCCTGAGCGTACGCGCTTGAAGGTAGGCCTGAGCGTACTGCGGCGCACCCTCCCAGCCACCCGGCGATCACCGGAGAAGCGAGTCTTACGAGCGCCGTTCGCGGCCCGGCTCGCGTTCCAGCGGTCGAAGCGCATGCGCCGCAGGCGCTGCAAATCAGACACAGCGTTCAGCGCACGCGGGTCGGTTTCGTTCGTGCGCGCAGGAACTGCTGGATCGCGTGGTTCACCGGCTCGGGGTGGGTCATCGTCACCGCGAGTCGGGCTTCGGCGATTTCGATGAAGGTGGCGCCGGACAGCCCGTGGGCCAGTTCCTGGGCGCGCTCGCGGTCCATGCCGCTGTGGGTGGGGTGGATCACCAAAGCGGGGCAAGCGATTTCGCGGAGGCGGTCCAGTACCGAATCCCGGCTGAGCAGGCAGCCCGCCGCCACCTCGATGCCGCGGCGGTCGCGCACCAGCCAGCGTTGGGTCCAGATCGAGCGGTACCACTCGTCGTCGCCGATCAGCCAGGAAGCCAGCTGGTGCACGGCTCGTTCGCGGGAGCCGTCGTCGTACCACTCGTCGAGGAATTTCTGCGTCGCGGTGGACTGCTCCGGGGTGGGACCATGTGCTTCGGTGCTGATCAGGATCAGCGCGGAGACGCGTTCCGGTGCGATCAACGCGGTGCGCAGCGCCGTGAAACCCCCCTGCGCGGTGCCGCCGACGACGGCCCGCTCGGCGCCGAGATGATCCAGGACGGTCAGCGCGTCCCTGGCCGCGGTCCAATAGGTGAAGGGTAGGCCCTCGTCCCTGGTGCGGCCGTGGCCGCGGGCATCCCAGGAGACGATCCGGAATTCCGGTGCGAGAGCGGCCGTTTGGGCGGCGAACATGGTGCGGTCCATGAGGAACTCGTGCGCCAGCAGTACCACCGGGCCGTCCCCGCCGCTGTCCTCGTAGTGGATGTCGGCATCGATCGCGCGGGCGAAGGGCACGAGCAGAAGGATAACCAGCGAGCCGGGCCGCGGGTGACGATTCGGGCGGTCGGCTCGCCTCCCACACGGTGCCGCTGTGCCGATGATTCGCTCGTTTCGCCGCTCACTAAACTGGGCGAGTGGCACAAACCCAGAGACCGGTCCTCGTCGTCGACTTCGGAGCACAGTACGCCCAGCTGATCGCGCGGCGGGTTCGCGAGTCGAGCGTGTACTCGGAGGTGGTTCCGCACACCGCGACGGTGGAGGAGATCGCCGACAAGCAGCCGCTCGCGGTGATCCTGTCCGGTGGTCCGGCCAGCGTGTACGCCGAGGGCGCGCCGCGGCTGGATCCGCGGTTGTTCGATCTGGGGCTGCCGGTCTTCGGCATCTGCTACGGCTTCCAGGCGATGGCCCAGGCGCTGGGTGGAACGGTCGCGCACACCGGCACCCGTGAGTACGGACGCACCGAACTCAACATCGACGGTGGTTTGCTGCACGGCGGCCTGCCCACCATCCAGCCGGTGTGGATGAGCCACGGCGACGCGGTCACCGACGCGCCGGAGGGCTTCGAGGTCACCGGCACCAGCGCGGGCGCGCCGGTCGCCGCCTTCGAGGATCGCGCGCGCCGGTTGGCCGGTGTGCAGTACCACCCGGAAGTGCTGCATTCGCCGCACGGGCAGCAGGTGCTGAGCCGGTTCCTGCACGAACTCGCAGGCATCCCCTCCACCTGGACTCCGGCGAACATCGCCGATTCGCTGATCGCCTCGGTACGCGAGCAAATCGGTGACAAACACGCGATCTGCGGACTGTCCGGTGGGGTGGACAGCGCCGTCGCCGCCGCCCTGGTGCAGCGCGCCATCGGTGACCGGTTGACGTGTGTGTTCGTCGACCACGGCCTGCTGCGGGCGGGCGAGCGGGAGCAGGTGCAGCAGGATTTCGTCGCCGCGACCGGCGCCAAACTGGTGACCGTCGACGCGGTGGACAAGTTCCTCGGCGAGTTGAAGGGTGTGACCGATCCCGAGGAGAAGCGCAAGATCATCGGGCGGGAGTTCATCCGTTCCTTCGAGGACGCGGTGGGCGAGGCGGTGCTCGAGCACGGTGCGGCCGACGGCGAGACGCCGAAGGTCGAGTTCCTGGTGCAGGGCACGCTCTACCCGGACGTCGTGGAGTCCGGCGGCGGCAGCGGCACCGCGAACATCAAGAGTCATCACAATGTCGGCGGTCTGCCCGACGATCTGGAGTTCGAACTCGTAGAACCGTTGCGGTTGCTGTTCAAGGACGAGGTCCGCGCGGTCGGACGCGAGCTCGGGCTGCCGGAGGAAATCGTCGCTCGCCAGCCCTTCCCCGGTCCCGGTCTCGCCATCCGCATCGTCGGTGAAGTCACCGCCGACCGGTTGGAGACGCTGCGCAAGGCCGACGCCATCGCTCGCGAGGAACTGACGGCGGCCGGTCTGGACGCCCAGATCTGGCAGTGCCCGGTCGTGCTGCTCGCGGAGGTCCGCAGCGTCGGCGTGCAGGGCGACGGCCGCACCTACGGACACCCGATCGTGCTGCGCCCGGTCTCCAGCGAGGACGCCATGACCGCCGACTGGACCCGGTTGCCCTACGAGGTGCTGGAACGCATCTCCACCCGCATCACCAACGAGGTGGCGGAGGTCAATCGCGTGGTCTTGGACGTGACCAGCAAGCCGCCGGGCACCATCGAGTGGGAGTGAACTCCCGGCCGCCCAGCGGGCGGTGACTACTCGCCGCCGTCATCGCGTGCGAGATCAGCGGGGGCGGTGGAAAGCGCTGTACAGGATCACGCGGCCCAGAAGTACGCCGTTCGTGATGCCGGGTCTGGGATCGGGCGGTGTGGTCCGGGTGGTGGGTGGCGTCTGATCGGCGGGTTCGTCGCGCTTCATGCGGTTGTCCTGTCGTAGGAATGCGGCCCGGCTACGGCGGCGGTGGCTCGGGGCTGAACGCGAAACGGCCCGTCCAAGTGGACGGGCCGCACGCTCATCGTCGTCTGCGGGGGGAGATCACCAGCACGATGCCGATGACGATGGCGGCGAGCACGACGATCCAACCGATCGAGATCATGCCGGCCGCGGGCCAGGACGCCGGGCCGACGAAAGCCCACACGCTGATCGCGAGGGACAGCAGTCCCGCGATGAGCAGCGAGGCGGCGGGGCCGCGGCGGGAGTCGGTCGTCTCCTTCTTCTCGTTCTCAGCCACGCTGCACCTCCACGTTGCCGACGCGGACGTCGACGTTCAGATCGAGCACCGGCGCGCCGGGAGTACCGGGACCACTGATGCCCTCGGGGCAGAGGGCCTCGGCCATCGTCGCCGTGCACGTGGTGCGGACGGTCATGTCGGCGGGCAGCAGGATGTGGGCTTCGCCCATCCGGACGTCGATGTCCACGGTGCGGTTCTCGGTCAGTTTCAGCGACCGCAGGTCCAGCGTGCCGGTGCCCATGGTCAGCTTGTAGTTCTGGGCCAGATCGGCGGCGGAGGCGGGCGCCCAGGTGCGGTCGCCCAGTTGATCGGATTCGATCGGACCGATCGCGGAGGCGAGCAGGACGAACCCGGCGAGCGGCGCGGTGAGCACGAGCAAGCCGTAGCCGCGCCGCAGGAACGCGCCGACCACCAGGCCGAGGCCGATCACGGCCAGCGCCGCCGCGGCGATCCGGCCGGGGGTCATCCATTCCGCGCCCGAGGCCGCCGCCGCACCGGCACCCGCCGCCGCGAGGATGGCCAGGCCGATTACCACCGGCGTGAGGCGCGAGCGCGGACGCTTCTGCGGCGGGGCGACGACGGTGCGGGCCGGGGTGGGCTCCGGCAGGTCCCAGGCGAGTGGAGCTACGCCGAGCGGATCCCAGGACGGCGGGGTCGGGCCGCCGATGATCGCGGGCTGAGCGGCCGCGGGGCCACGCGAGCTCGGAGCGCGGCCCGGGGCCGGAGCGTCTTTGCCGAGTGAGATCGCAGCGTCGGACGATGACGGTCTCGTGCCTGGTCCGCTTTCGGCTCGATCGTCATGAGTCGAGTCCGATCCGGCCGAATCGGCTCGGTCGGTGTGAGTCGTATCCGATCCGGCTCCGCCGACCGAATCGATCCGGCCGCTGCCGACCGCCGCCGGGCCGTCTTGATCGCCGACCGTGGCGGGCGAATCGGTCTGATCGGTGACCTGAGCGTCGGTTTCTCTCTCGTCGGCGACCGAACTCGTCGCTGATCCGGCAGCGGGCGCGGCGACGTTGTCCGGTACCACGGTCGCGTCATCGACGGCGGGCTTGTGCAGCGGGACCGTCGCGCCGTCCGCCGCAGGCGCGGACGTCTCCGGGACGTAGGAATCCGGCAGTTTGGTGTACGGCGTGTACACGGCGGTCGGCGGCACGTACAGATCACCGACCGTCCGGGTCGCTCCTTGCGGGAAGACCGCGCCGGGGTAGCCGGTGGCGTTGATTCCGCTCTCCGGGGCGAATCCGCCGAACACTTCGGTGGTCCCGGGTGGCGGGTTGGGGGTGCGCAGGTGCAGCATCCACCAGCCCGCCAGCATCAGGGCGAGGCTGATCAGGCCGGATCCGCCGAGACCGACACCGACCGGTCCCATCGTGCTGACCGCGATGGCCAGCGCCACGATCAACACGATGGTCTTGGTCTGCGACTGCGAGCTGTGGCCTTTGCCGACCAGCGACTCGGCCGCGGATGCCTGGTCGCCCGCCGCGCTCAGCAGTAGCCAGGCCAGCAGGTAGAGCACGATGCCCGCGCCGCCGAAGATCGTCGAGACGACGAACGCGACCCGGACCAGCACCGGATCGATCTCGTAGCGGCGCGCGAACCCCGCCGCGACGCCCGCGACGGGCCCCTGCTGCGGCAATCGGATCGGCCGGGTCTGCCATATCTGCTGGACCTGGTCGCCGAAGCTCGTTTTCGTCATGTTTCCCATGGTGTGCCGATCCGTGAATCGGCGCATCGGGGGGAACCCTGAAAACAGCCTGAACACTTTGGACCGATCCACCGATGCAGCAAACTTTCAGCTATGCACGGGTTCGATCGGGCCCGGCCGCGTACGCCCTGGTCGGCGCGGGTGTGGTCGAGCAAGCGAGATCAGGGTGAATCCCGATGCTGGCAGCTTCGTCGCCGTGCCAGTATCGAAGACATGTACCCGTCTGTTCCCGCGTTCGACACCCGGGGGTTCGACGCCGCACGTGGGCTGGGTCCCGCGCCCGCGCCGGTCCCATGGCCGCCGCAGGCGCGGATCTTCCGCCGGTCGGGCGGCCGGGTCGTCGGCGGAGTGGCGGGCGGTCTGGCCGACCATCTCGGCGTCGACGTGTTCAAGGTGCGGATGGCGTTCGTGCTGCTGTCCGCGCTGGCCGGGGCGGGCATCGTCGCGTACGGGCTGCTGTGGATCTTCACGCCCGGCGGGTCGGATCAGGCGAAACCCTCCGGTACGGAGCGGCGGCAGGCGATCGGGCTCGCGATGCTCGGGCTCGGGCTCGCGATCGCGGTGTCCTGGGTGTTCAGCGGGACCGCGGCGAAGGTGATCGCGCCGATCATCGTGGTGGCGGTCGGCGCGGCGCTGGTGTGGCGGGAGTACGACGTCGACGGGCCGCGCTCGCTGCTCGGGCTGCCCGCGCGTCCATCGGTGGTCACCTGGTCGCGCATCGTCGCCGGTGCGACGCTGATCGTGGCCGGTCTGGGTGTGGTGGTGCTGGCCAGGATCAATTTGAGCTCGATCGGATCGGCGCTGCTGGCGGTGGCGGTCACGCTGATCGGTGCGGGACTGCTGACGGTTCCGCTGTGGCTGCGCATGATGCGCGCGCTGAACGCCGAGCGCGCCGCCCGCATCCGCAACGAGGAACGTGAGGAGATCGCCTCGCACCTGCACGATTCCGTGCTCCAGACACTCGCGCTCATCCAGCGTCAGGCCGACGACCCGCAGGAAGTGCTGCGGTTGGCCCGCAGCCAGGAGCGGGAACTGCGGAAATGGCTGTTCGAGGATTCCGGGCCCGCGCAGTCGAGCTTGGCCGCGGCCCTGCGGACCATCGCGGGCGAGGTGGAGGACCAGCACGGCGTGAAGGTGGCGCCGGTGACCGTCGGCGACGTATCGATGGACGTCGACGGCTCCGGATCGGGTCTGCCGAAGGAACACTTCACCGCCCTGCTCGGCGCGAGCAGGGAAGCGCTGGTCAACGCCGCGAAGCACGCGGGTGTCCCGGAGATCGATCTGTTCGCCGAGGTCGAGCCGCATCAGGTGAGCATCTTCGTCCGTGACCGCGGCTCCGGCTTCGACCTCGCGTCCGTGCCGGAGGATCGTCGCGGCCTGGCGAAGTCCATTCGCGGCCGGATCGAGCGCCGCGGCGGCCAGGTGGACATCCTGTCGACGCCGGGTCGCGGCACCGAGGTCCGAATCACCATGCCGCGGACCGATTCCGGCTGCGCCCCCTTGGACGAAGAGCCCGCTCCGGCCGCCCACTAGGCACGCGTTCCGCACCTGCCAGGACGAGACAGGCGTGTGGGGGACGAGTGTGGTACGGGTTGGGGGTCAAGGGTCGGTTAGGAGAAGTAGGTGACCGTGCGGGTCTTTCTCGTCGATGATCACGCCGTTTTTCGGTCGGGTGTGCGTGCTGAATTGAGCCGGGAGGCGGACATGGAGGTGGTCGGTGAGGCCGGCGGGGTCGCGGAGGCGGTAGCCGGGATCAATGCCGAGCGACCGGACGTCGTCCTGCTCGACGTGCACATGCCCGACGGCGGTGGGGTGGCGGTGCTGGCGGGTATCGAGCCGGGGCCGGTGTGCCTGGCGCTGAGCGTGTCCGACGCGGCCGAGGACGTGATCGCGGTGATCCGGGCCGGGGCCAGAGGGTATGTCACCAAGACGATTTCGGGAGCCGAGCTGGCCGACGGCATCCGCCGGGTGGCGGGCGGCGATGCGGTCTTCAGCCCGCGCTTGGCCGGTTTCGTCCTGGACTCGTTCACCGGGAGGTCCCCGGTACCCGAGCCGCCCTTGGATCCCGAACTCGACTCCCTGACCCCGCGTGAGCTCGAGGTCCTGCGCCTGCTCGCGCGCGGCTACACGTACCGCGAGATCGCCGAATCACTCTTCATCTCGGTCAAAACCGTGGAGACGCACGCCTCCAACGTCCTGCGCAAGACCCAGCAGTCCAACCGCAACGCCCTGACCCGATGGGCCCACCGCCGCCGCATCGACTGACTGCCGTTCGGCTCCGGGTGCCCGGACGTCAGAGGACTGCGACGATGATCCCGATGATGATGACCAGGCCGATCAGCAGGCCGACGGCGATGGCCAGGGGGGCGTTGCCGGGCTGAGAATTCCTGGTGCGCTGCGGGGGCGTGGCCGCGGCCGCTCCCGCGAGGTTGCGGTGCGGGCGGGGGAGCGGCGTGGAGTGCTGGCTGCGGATCCCGGATGCCGAATTGCGCGCGGCCCAGAACGGGATGGTTCCGTCCTCGGTGCGGACGGGCGCGCCCAGAATGTACGGTCCGGTGCCGGGACCGAAAGCGGCGGTGAGGATTTCGTCGCGCGCCTCGGCCATGGTTGGGCGGCGCTGCGGCGCGGGCTCCATCATGTGCAGCAGCGCCTGGGTGAGCATGCCGCTGCGGGTCGGCGGGATGATCTGCGCCATGGCGGCGCGGTGCACGATGACGTCGCTGTCCTCGTCGAAGCCGTACGGCGGCTGTCCTTCGATCGCGGTGTAGAGCGTGGCGCCCAGGGAGAACACGTCGCTGGCCTTGGTCGGTTGCGCTCCGCGCGCGACCTCGGGGGGCAGGTAGGAGGGGGTGCCGGTGATCACGCCGTCCGGTTCGTCGAGCAGGTCGCCCGCGCCGCTGGAGATGCCGAAGTCGCTGAGTTTCGCCATGCCCACGCCGGTGCCACGGTCGGCGACGAGGATGTTGCCCGGCTTGATATCCCGGTGCACGATGCCGACCGCGTGCGCGGCGGCCAGCGCGTCGGCGACCTGGGCGCCGATCTGCGCGACCTCGATCGGCGGCAGCGTATCGACCAGCGCGAGCGCCTTCGCGACACTGCGCGACGGCAGGTGCTCCATCACCAGCCAGGGCTCACCGGCCTCGAGCACCACGTCGTACACGGCGATCGCGTGGTCGTGCGAGAGTTTCGCGGCGACCCGGCCCTCGTGCATGATCTGGTTGCGGACCGCCTCGGCTTCGGCCTCATCGAGCCCGGCCGTGGTGAGCACCTGCTTGATCGCGACGTCCCGGTCGAGCAGGCGGTCGTGCGCCAGCCATACCGCGCCCATGCCGCCGCCACCCAGCTTCGACTGGAGGCGGTAGCGGCCTGCGACGAGATATTGGGGGCCGACAGTAGGACGAGCGCGTTCGGTCACGGGTGCAGGGTAGCGGAAAATGGGGCTAGCTGGCCTGATTCGTGTTCGCGCATAGGCGGACATGAGGCACTGGTATGTGTCACGCCCGCTCTCGGTTCGAATGTGTGCCCCACACCATACCGATGAACCGGTGCCGGGCGTGGTAGCCGGGCGCGCGCCGGATCCGGTCCCGATGCGTCTTGCGGCGGGGCAGGGGGAAGCTGCGGCGAGGTTGCCCGGCGGCGGTCGCCGGGCGGAACCGACGGCCAGGCGGCCTCGCCTGCGGAGGGCGCCGCGGGTGCGAAACGAGGGCTGTCGCGGATCGCTCGCACTCCATCTCGTGTCGACACCCGCGTGCTGGACCTGCACAGATTCCACTCGAAGCCGGATCGGACCCGCGTGACCGCGACACGAGGCTGCCGAACCCTTGACGGAAACCCGGGGGTCGGTTTCTACTGTGTCGGTATCGAACGTATATTCGATGCGAATCGATAGCTGAATCGGTGCTGGCGCTCGAATGGAGGGTCGCTCCGCATGCTTCGCCTCGGGTCCATCGCGGGAAGTAGGTGGTTGAGATGGGTTCGGATGCGATCTCGCAGGGAGGGGTGAATCGGGGCGCGCCGGCGCGACGCAGTGGTGGGCGGGAAGGTGCCCCATCCCTCACTGAGCTGCGTAGCCGCATGGCTGCGGTGCCGGGTCGCGGTGAATCGGCAGCACAGCGGGCTCCGCTCGGAGACGGGGCCCGCCGAGCGGCATTGCCGGTGCCCACGGCTCTCGCACCGTTGTTGCCGGATGGTGGCTTGGTCAAGGGCTCCGTGGTGGCGTACACGGGAGCGAGTTCGTTGCTGGCCGGTCTGCTCGCCGCGGTGACCGAGGGCGGTGGGCACGCCGCGGTGGTGGGCATGCCCCGGCTCGGTCTGCTCGCCGCGGTGGAGATGGGGGCGCAGTTGCGGCGGCTGGCCGTGATCGCCGATCCCGGCCCCGACCCGGTGGAAGTGGCCGCGGTGCTGCTCGACGGGCTCGATCTGGTCGTACTCGGACTCGGGGGCGCCGCCGTCGCGCCCGCTCGCAGCCGGGTGATCGCCGCCCGCGCCCGCAACAAGGGCGCCACCCTGGTGGTCGCCGACGGTCGCTGGCCCGGCGCGTCCCTCCAGCTCGATGCCCGCATCGCGGGGTATGCCGGTCTCGGCCGCGGGCGCGGACGCTTGCGTTCGCTCGGTTTGACGGTCGAAGTGCGCGGCAAGGCGGGACCGCCACGGCGTGGGCGGCTGGATTTGTGCCCGAATGCGGGGCGCGTGGAATGGGTGCTGCGCGAAAAGGCGGCTCCGCCGGTCGAAGCCGTCGACACACAGGAGGCGGTGTCGTGAGTGCCGCGGCCCGCGGTGCGGCGCCGTGATCCGGCCGGGAGCCAAGCGGGTGCTCGCCCTGTGGTGCCCGGACTGGCCCGCGGTCGCCGCGGCGGCGGTGGCAGGCCTGCCCGCGACACGGCCGGTGGCGGTGCTGTTCGCCAACCGGGTGGTGGCCTGTTCGGCGATCGCGCGAGCCGAAGGGGTGCGCCGCGGTTTGAAGCGCAGGGAGGCGCAGGCACGCTGCCCCGAGCTGTTCCTCGCGCAACAGGATCAGGATCGGGACGCGCGACTGTTCGAACCGCTGGTCGCCGCGGTGGCAGCGACGGTGCCCGGTGTGGAGGTGCTGCGCCCCGGCCTGCTCGTGCTCGGCGCGCGCGGCGCGGCGCGGTTCTTCGGATCCGAGGAGGCGGCAGCCGAGCGCCTGGTCGACGCGGTGGCAGCAGCCGGGGCGGAAGCGCAGATCGGGATCGCCGACGAGCTGTCCACGGCGGTGATCGCCGCCCGCCGCGCCGCGATCGTGTCGGCGGGGGAGGGGGCACGGTTTCTCGCACCGCTACCGGTGGGGGAACTCGCGGTCGAACCGAGCCTGGCCGCCCCGGAACGCGCCGAGCTGGTCGATCTGCTGCACCGCTTGGGGCTACGCAGGGTCGGCGATTTCGCCGCGCTCTCCGCGGCGGAGGTCGCCTCCCGGTTCGGCACCGACGCCGTGCTCGCGCATCGCTGTGCCAGGGCCGAGCCGGAGCGTCCGCCGTCCGCGCGGCAGCCACCGCCGGATCTGGTGGTGGAGTACCGCTGTGATCCGCCGATCGAGCGGGTAGACGCGGCCGCCTTCGCCGGTCGCCTGCTCGCCACCCGGCTGCACAGCGCGCTCGCGGATGCCGGGCTGGCCTGCACCAGGCTTTCGGTGTACGCGGAAACTGCGGCGGGGGAACATCTTTCGCGAATCTGGCGCTGCGCCGAGCCGCTCACGCCGGAGGGCACGGCGGATCGGGTGCGCTGGCAGCTGGACGGCTGGCTCACCCGGCGCGACGGTGCGCGGCCCACCGCGCCGATCACTGTGCTGCGGCTGGAACCGGTCGAGGTGGTCACGGCGGGCGCGCTGCAGCTCGGCTTGTGGGGCGGGGACGGGGAAGAGGACGAACGCGCCCGCCGCGCGCTCATCCGAGTGCAGGGTCTGCTCGGCGGGGAAGCGGTGCGTGTCGGCGTGCTGAGCGGCGGACGCGGCCCCGCCGAACGAATCACCATGGTCACGCTGGGTGACGAACTCGTCCCCGCCGCCGACCCCGCGCAGCCATGGCCGGGCCGGCTGCCCGAGCCCGCCCCCGCCGTGATCCTGATGAACCGTCCGCTGGTACGACTGGAAGCCGCCGACGGCGCGCCCGTCAAGGTCACCGACCGCGCCCTGTTCGACGCCGACCCCGCGCTGTTGCGCTGGGGGAGCAAACAGTGGCGGCTCACCGGCTGGGCCGGCCCGTGGCCGGTGGACGAACGCTGGTGGGCCCCCGATGCGGACGACGCGGAATTCACTGCCCGCGCACAGGTCCAACTCGACGACGCCCCCGCCGCCAGCCGGGTGCTGCTGCTGGTCTATCACGACGAAACCTGGCACGCCGAAGGGATTTACGGCTGAGAGGCTTCATTCCGGGCGCGACCACACGGTCGCCAACGTGAACGGATGTCCGCGCAGGACGGCCCATTTCGGTTTGCGGGCCAGCCATGCGTCGTCGACCAGTGCCTCGGCTACCTCGGTGAGGACCCAGCCCGCGGCCAAACCGGCCGACAGGTGCTCGCTGACCAAGTGCAGGTGGGTGCTGATCGCCACCGGTTCGCCGGAAGGGTCGGTGTAGTGCGTCGGCATTCCGGAAACCATGATGAATTGCGGGTGGTAGCTGACCAGTACGCAGCGCGCGCCCGGTGCGGCCAGCCGCCACGCCTCCGCGTAGAACGGCGCCAGCTCCGGTAGGTGCTCATCGATCAGCGACGCGATCACCAGGTCGTAGGCGCCTTCCGGCAGACCGGTGGCTCGCACGTCCGCTCGGGTCAGCGTGGTGTGGGCGCCGCGCTCGGCCGCCAACGCCAGCATCCCCTGGCTCACGTCGACGCCGTCGATGTGCGGTATTCCGCGGTCTCGCAACCAGGTTCCGGTTCGCCCGGTGCCGCAGCCGAGGTCGGCCGCGCGCCGCACCCGGCCGAGGTCCAGCCGCAGTCGCCCGAGCAGAGCGAGATCCATCTCGTCCAGGACGGTCTGTTCGTAGGTGGGGGCCCAACCGTCGTACCCCGTGGCCACGTCGACGGTGCGGTAGTCGCGGCGATCGAAATCGGCGAAGGAGGGCATGCGGCGAGTATTGCTCCGAGTTCGCCCACGCGCCAGGGATTTTTCGCGCCGGTCTAAACACCAATGTGGGCAACGAACTTCGCGATGGCGCGGGTATCGGACCTGGTAAGTGCCGTTCGAACTGCGTTTTCGCCGTTGGGTGATCAGCGCTACACCACGCCAGGGTATGGCATGACTGCCGGTATCCTCCTATGTCGTGGATCTGACGCTGGGCCAGGTGACATTCGGAGACGTGCGGATCGCCTATCGGGATTCGGGGGTGGGCGCGGTCAGCGACATCCCTGTGCTGCTCGTGCACGGCATGGGCGGCGACGGGTACACCTGGGACCGGTTCGCGCGTGTTCTCGTGCGATCCGGACGCCGCGTGATCATCCCCGATCTCCGCGGACACGGCCGTAGCTCACACACCGATTCCTATCTCTTCGACGAGTTCGGCGACGATCTGCTGCGCCTGTGCGACCACCTGGAACTGCCCGTGGTGGATCTGGTCGGGCATTCGCTCGGCGGTTACGCGGTGTCGCGCGTCGCGCAGGAGCGCCCGGAACTGGTGCGCAGGCTGGTCATCGAGGAATGCCCGCTCCCGCTGCGGTCCGGCGCCGAGGAATTGCGCCTGACCCGCCGGTTTCCCACCGCGCCCGAACTGTGGCACGCCACTTCCAGCCTGGTCCGGCACCCGCGCGCGGTGCTCGCCTTCGACCGCTCCATGACGAAGACCGCGCTGGAGCAGTTCCGTAAGCCGAACCCGGAGTGGTGGGACCGACTCTCCGACATCACCGCGCCCACCTTGGTGTTGTGCGGCGGACCGGGCGGCATGGTCGATCCGGAGAAACTCGCCATCCTGCAAGAAAGCATCACCGACTGCACGGTGACCACCTTCACCTGCGGCCACAGCATCCACCGCGACCGCTACTTCGACTTCGCCGCAACCGTCCGCCCATTCCTGGCGGGTTGAACCGCGAGTGGCACATGGTTGTGCCGGTCACGGACGCCTTACCAGTGCGTGCCGGGGACCCAGCGGGCGGCGCGGCGTAGGGCCGTGCCGGTGAGGCGGCGTGTGGTTGATCGGGGGCGGGGCTGGGGGTGTGGTTCGGCCGGTTCTTCGGGGGTGGTCGACTCGCCTTTGGCTGCGGGGGAGTCGGGTAGCGCGCGGTAGTAGCGGTGTAGGACGCGGTCGCGGATCTTCGGGGTGAGCAGCGCGCCGTATTCGGCGATGGTGCCCAAAGGCACGTCGATGCGCTTGGGTCGTTCGGTCAGGGCGCGCACGATGGTCGCGGCCGCCCACTCGGGCGACTCGGCGGGGCCCTGGTCGCCGCTCGGGGTGATCATGGGCGTGCGCACCAGCGGCATGTGGATGGTGGTGAACGTGACGCCGTCCGCCATGGTCTCGACGGCTGCCACCTCGGTGAACTTGTCCAGTGCCGCCTTGCTGGCCAGATATGCCGAGAACCGCGGCGTGGCCACCTGCACGCCCGCGCTGCTGATGTTGACGACGTGCCCGAACTTGCGTTCCCGCATCTGGGGCAGCAGGGCCAGCGTCAGCCGCAGCGCGCCGAAGTAGTTGACGGCCATGGTGCGTTCGAAGTCGTGCAACCGGTCGGTGGAGCGGTGGATGGCGCGGCGGATGGAGCGGCCGGCGTTGTTCACCAGCATGTCCACGTGACCGTGTTCGTCCAGAACGGTTTTGATCACCTGGTCGACGGAATCGGAATCGGTGATGTCGCAGGAATACCCGTAGGCCGAGCCGCCCGCCGCCCTGATCTCGTCGACGACCGCGGCGAGTTCCTCACCACGGCGCGCGAGCAGGAACACGGTGGCGCCCTTGCCTGCGACCGCGAGCGCGGCCGCCCGCCCGATCCCGGAGGATGCCCCGGTGATGAGGACATGCCGCCCGGTGAGGTCGCGGTTGTGGCGCCGGCGGCGGGCGGGCTCAGCGGGGGCGTCGGTCATCGCTGCTGCTCCTTTGCAGGTCTGGTGGTCATGAACTTACTCCAAAGTAAGTTCCCTGCCAAGTGCCCTAGGTCGCGTCCGGGATCGGCCGCCCCCGGTCGTCGCGGCGTGTCGCGCCGGTGCGGCCTTTCGGGTCGAGAACCGCACGCGGCCTGGGGGTTTGCGAATGCGCGAAACGGATCGAACAACTCTCGAAACGTTCGAACATATGTGCGATACTCAGCGCATGTCGGACGATCGGATGGCGGAGGTGTTTGCCGCGGTGCGGCTCGGTGGCGTCGACCCCGCGGCGGGGCGACGGGCGTTGGAAAAGCTCTGGGACGAACTCGGCGAACACGGCGGGGTGTTGCAGCGCTGCGTGGTCGCACATCATCTCGCCGATCTCCAGGAGGAGCCCGCCGAGGCGCTGCGCTGGGATCAGCGCGCGCTGGCCGCGGTGTTCGGGCCCGGTGTGCCGCTCGATGAAGGCCTGCGCGGCTTCTTGCCGTCGCTCTACTTGAACCTGGCCGACAGTCATCGCCGGGTCGGCGAGTTCGAAGTGGCCAGGATGCAGTTGGCCATCGCGCGCGGGCATCTCGACGTCCTCGCCTCCGATGCCTACGGCGCGCTCATCCGGACTCGTCTGAAAGGTGTCGAGGCCGCTCTGTCCGCCGGTTCCGTGGAGCGTCTCCGGGCGTCCTGACCTGCCTGTACATCGTCCGTCTTCGAATGTATGTTCGAGACGAGGAGGTGAGTCGTGGGCTGGGGAAACGGTCCGCCCAGCTGGGCGGAGATGGAGCGGGTGCTGTCCGGGCGGCCGAGCCCCGATGTGACGTATCCGGGCGACGGCGGCGACAGTCCGGCGTGGTCGCGTAAGCGCGGCGAGTACCGGCCCGAGCCGGTGCGCCCTGTCGATGAACCGACGGTCCCGTACGCGGAGCTGCACGCGCATTCGGCCTACAGCTTCCTGGACGGTGCGAGCCAGCCGGAGGAACTGGTGGAGGAGGCGGTGCGGCTCGGCCTGACGGCGATCGCGCTCACCGACCACGACGGCTTCTACGGCACCGTCCGTTTCGCCGAGGCGGCCAAGGAATGGGGCATGCCCACCGTCTTCGGAGCCGAACTGTCGCTCGGCACGGCACTCGAACCACACGTGCCGGGCGCCGTGCGCGGGCACGCCGCCGCCCCCGACTCGGCGCCGCGCACCGGCGCGCCGGACCCGGCCGGGCCGCACCTGCTGGTGCTGGCCCGCGGCCAAGAGGGCTACCGCAGGCTTTCCCGAGAGATCGCCGCCGCGCACATGGCCGCAGGGGAGAAGGGCATCCTGCGCTACGACCTCGACACGCTCACCGCGGCGGCCGAGGGGCACTGGCACATCCTGACCGGATGCCAAAAGGGTCACCTGCGCCAGGCGCTCGAACTCGACTCGCGCGCGGGCAGCACCCGGCTCGAGCGTTCGGAAGCCGCGTTGCGGGAACTCACCGACCGCTTCGGCGCCGATCGGGTGAGCGTGGAACTCACCCATCACGGCATCCCGGAGGACGACGAGCGCAACGCTCATCTCATCGCCCTGGCCGATCGTCTCGGCCTCCCGGTGCTCGCCACCACCGGAGCGCATTTCGCCGCACCGAGCGGGCGTCGCCGAGCCATGGCGCTCGCGGCGATCCGGGCCAGGCAGAGCTTGGACGAGATAGCGGGCTGGCTGGCCCCTGCGGGCGGTGCGCACCTGCGGTCCGGGGCGGAGATGGCGCGGTTGTTCGCCGACTGCCCGCAGGCGGTGGCGAACGCGGCGGCCCTGGCTCGCGAATGCGCCTTCGACCTGCAGTTGATCGCTCCGAAACTGCCGCCCTTCGACGTGCCCGCCGGACACGACGAGCAGTCCTGGCTGCGCGAACTCGCCATGGCGGGCGCCGCGGCGCGCTACGGGACTCCCCAGGAGAACCCGGAGGCCTACCGGCAGATCGAGCACGAGCTCGCGGTGATCAACGACCTGGAATTCCCCGGTTACTTCCTGGTGGTGCACGACATCGTCAGCTTCTGCAAGGACAACGACATCCTCTGCCAGGGCCGCGGGTCGGCGGCCAACTCCGCGGTCTGCTACGCGATCGGCATCACCAATGTCGACCCGGTGCGCAACCACTTGCTGTTCGAGCGTTTCCTCTCCCCGGAGCGCGACGGCCCGCCGGACATCGACGTCGACATCGAATCCGATCGCAGAGAAGAGGCGATCCAACACGTCTACCGCAAGTACGGCCGCGAATACGCCGCGCAGGTGGCCAATGTGATCACCTATCGCGGCAAGTCCGCGGTGCGCGATGCCGCACGGGCGCTGGGATTCTCGCCCGGCCAGCAGGACGCGTGGAGCAAGCAGGTGAGCCGCTGGACCGGCGTGGGCGCGGAGACGAACACCGACATCCCCGCCGAGGTGCTGGAACTGGCCGCCGATATCGAGGGGCTGCCGCGGCATCTCGGCATCCATTCCGGCGGCATGGTGATCTGCGACCGGCCGATCGCCGACGTCTGCCCGGTGGAATGGGCGCGCATGTCCGGCCGCAGCGTCCTGCAGTGGGACAAGGACGATTGCGCGGCCATCGATCTGGTGAAGTTCGACATGCTCGGCCTCGGCATGCTCTCCGCGCTGCACTACATGATCGACCTGGTGCGCGAGCACGAAGGCGAGACCGTCGAGCTGCACGCGCTCGACCTGGCCGAACCCGAGGTCTACGAGATGCTTTCGCGCGCGGACTCGGTCGGTGTCTTCCAGGTGGAGTCGCGTGCGCAGATGGCCACCCTGCCCCGGCTGCGCCCGCGCAGCTTCTACGACCTGGTGGTCGAGGTGGCGCTGATCCGCCCCGGCCCGATCCAGGGCGGGTCGGTGCATCCCTATATCCGCAGGCGCAACGGGGCCGAGGACGTCGTCTACGACCATCCGGCGCTGAAGAATTCGCTGGAACGCACGCTCGGCGTGCCGCTGTTCCAAGAGCAGCTCATGCAGATGGCCGTCGACGTCGCCGGATTCACCGCCGTGGAGGCCGATCAGCTGCGCCGCGCCATGGGCTCCAAGCGGTCACCGGAGCGCATGGAACGTCTCAAAGCGCGGCTCTACCAGGGCATGCGGGAGCGGCACGGCATCACCGGCGAGGTCGCCGACCGTATCTACGAGAAGCTCTACGCCTTCGCGAATTTCGGCTTTCCCGAGAGTCATTCGCAGAGCTTCGCCTCGATCGTCTACTACTCGGCCTGGTTCAAACTGCATCATCCCGCCGCCTTCTGCGCGGGTCTGCTGCGCGCCCAGCCGATGGGGTTCTACTCGCCGCAATCACTGGTCGCCGACGCGCGCAGGCACGGGGTCGTGGTGCACGGTCCCGACGTCAACGCCAGCCGCGCCGAGCCCACCCTCGAGGCGAAGGGCACCGAAGTGCGCCTCGGTCTCGCCGCGATCCGCCAGATCGGCGACGACCTCGCCGAGCGCATCGTCGCCGCCAGGGGTGAGCGACCCTACACGTCTTTCCTCGACCTGACCAGCCGGGTGGAACTCACTGTCGCGCAAGCGGAATCGCTCGCCACGGCGGGCGCGCTCGGCAGCCTGGGCAGCGCCCGCCGGGAAGCGCTCTGGGCGGCGGGCGCCGCCGCGGGTGAGCGCCCGGACCGGTTGCCCGGCACCGGCGCGTCCACCACCGCGCCCGTCCTGCCCGGGATGAGCGATCTGGAGACGGCCGCCGCCGACGTCTGGGCCACGGGCGTTTCGCCGGGCAGTTACCCGACGCAGTTCCTGCGCTCCCACCTGGACGCCCTCGGCGTCATACCCGCCTCCGGCCTGCGCACCGTGCCCGACGGCTCGCGGGTCCTGGTGGGCGGCGCGGTGACGCATCGGCAGCGTCCCGCGACCGCGGAGGGCATCACCTTTCTCAATCTGGAAGACGAAACCGGCATGGTGAACATCGTCTGCTCGCTGGGGCTGTGGCGGCGCTACCGGCGACTGGCCCAAGGCGCGGCCGCGCTGCTCATCCGCGGGCGGGTGCAGAATGCCGAGGGCGTGGTCAGCGTGGTCGCCGAACATCTGCAGCGCATGGATCTGCGGATGGCGTCCAAATCGCGCGACTTCCGTTGAGCCGGTTGCTTTAAGGAAGTGTTAGAAGCGTTCTAGAGAACCGTTATGCGCGGCTTTTCGCGCAGTGCGAACGGCTACTGTGCCAGGCATGAGGAAGCTTGCTGTGCTGTGCGTCGGCGCGCTGGGGTTGATCTTGCTCACCGGCTGCGGTGACGACAACGCGGCACCCGCTCGGGATCGGACGCCGACGATCGTCACCGGGCCGGGACCCGCGGCTCCCGCGCTCGTGCCCCCGGGGCTGCACGAGCAGGCGCCGCCCAAGCGGGAGGACAACTCCGGCGCCGAACCGACGTCCACCCGCAAGGAGGTGGTCACCGGCAGCGTCGAGATCACCGCGGACGCGCCGGTCACCGCGGCGGGCACGATCATCGACCAGGTGCGCGCCGCGGGCGGCCGAGTCGACAGCCGCACCGAGCAGCCCGGCACCGACGACACCGAGCCAAGCGCCACGCTCGTCGTCCGGCTGCCCGCGGACAAGACCGACGCGTTCATCGCGGGCCTCGGCGGGGTCGGACAGATCACCCGGGTCACCACCAATCGCGACGACGTCACCATGCACTGGGAGGACCTGGACGCGCGGATCAAGGCACTGCAAGCCTCGGTCGACCGGCTGCGCGGACTCATCGCGGGCGCCACCACCACCTCCGACCTGATCGCCGCCGAGCAGGCGCTGTCCAGCCGCCAGGGTGAGCTGGACAGCCTCACCGCGCAGAAGCGCAGGCTCGACGACCAGGTCGCCCTGTCCACGCTGACCATCGACGTCACCACCGATCACAAGAACTCCGGCGACGACCCCGACAACTTCTGGGACGGCATCGTCTCCGGCTGGAACTCGCTGGTGGACTGGCTGCAGGACGCGATGGTGTTCAGCGGCAAAGCGATTCCGTGGCTGGGCTTCCTCGCGGTGGTAGCCGCCGTGCTGTGGGGGATCGTGCGCCTGGTGCGGCGGCGCAAGCCCACGCCCGGTGCGGGAGAATCGGCACCGGAGCCGGTGAGCAGCGCCTCGGATGGCGCGGAGACCAGCGCAGGAGGCAAGAGTGCCGACGGTGGTAAGGGCGACGATCAAGCCGAACAGCCGTAAGGGACCGCTGGTGGAGACCCTCGACGACGGGAGCCTGCAACTGTACGTGCGGGCTCCCGCCGTCGAAGGCAAGGCCAACAAGGCCGCTATCGAGTTGCTCGCAGGCCACTACGGAGTCCCCAAGTCCGCCGTCCGGCTGACGGCGGGCGCGACCTCCCGCTTCAAACGATTCGAAATCGACGTGCCTTGATGTCGCCGCCGCAGCTCAAATGCCGCCGGGGAAGCCGAGTTGGCGCCATGCTTCGTAGACGGTCACCGCGGCCGCGTTGGAAAGGTTCATGGAGCGGCGGCCGGGCAGCATCGGGATGCGCAGCCGGTCGGTGATGCGCGGATCGGCCAGCACCTCCGCGGGCAGGCCGGTGGGTTCGGTGCCGAACAGCAGCACGTCGTTCTCGCGATAGGCCACGTCCGTGAACCGAGTGGTGCCCTGGGTGGTGAACGCGAAAACTCGCTCCGGGCGCAGTACCTCCCATGCCGCCGCCAGATTCGGGTGCACCGTCACCGACGCCAGATCGTGGTAGTCCAACCCGGCCCTGCGCAACTTCGGCTCCGACAGATCGAATCCCAACGGCTCGATCAGATGCAGATGACACCCGGTCCCCGCGACCAACCGGATCGCGTTGCCGGTATTCGGCGGAATGCACGGCTCATGGAACATCAGATGGAACACGACGCATCAGTCAACCAGGTCACCGGAGCCGTCCGCCCGCACCCCACACGAGTGGCACACCGCCGCGGGGAGTACTCGCGATTCGCCGCAGCCATGCGCCACTCGTCGACCACCGGACCGGTCTGCAAGAATCGGGAAGGTGACCGATGCCGATACGCCTATCGCCCGGGCCGGACGCCGCGGTTCGGGAGCGGAGTTCTTGCGTTCTCATCTGCCGATGGTCGTCGTGACGCTGGTCATCGTGGTGGCGGTGGTGTTCGTGGCGTCCGATCGTTGGCGGCGCGGGACGTTCTTCTTCGGCGGTGCGACGCTGCTGGCGGCGGCATTCCGGCTGTGCCTGCCGACTACCCGGGTGGGGCTGCTGGCGGTGCGCAGCAAGCCGTTCGACGTCGGCGCGCTGACGCTGCTGGGGTCGAGCATCCTGTTCCTCGCGGCCACGATCAACACGCTCGGCGTCGGCTGAGGGCGGGCGACCCAGCGATGGCAGGGTCGCCCTTGTGCTCAGCGGGCAGCGGCGAATCGCTCGGCGAAGACCCTCCGCTCGCGCGGACGACGCCCCGGGTGCGGAGGGGCGGCGTCGCTGTAGCCGATGGTGACCAGTACCGCGATGGCGAGATCTGCCCGGTCGCCGATACCGATGGCTTGCTTCACCGACTCCGCGTCCCAGCCGTTCATCGGCGCCGAGGCCAAGCCGAGCCCGGTCGCCGCGAGCATCGCGTAGGTGGCCGCGATCATCGCGTTCTTGACGGCGTTCTCCCGCAGCAGTCCGCGCTGTTCCAGCGCCAAATATTCGGCGCGTGTGTCGAACATGGCGGTGAACTCGGCGTTCCACGCGCCGTTGCGACCGGCTAGTTCGGCGATGTCGGCGTTGCGGTCTCGCCAGGCGGCGGCGTCGGCGACGAAGACCAGCACCACCGGCGCCTCCCTCGGCTGCGGCTGGCCGAACGCCGCCTCCGACAGCGCGGCGCGGCCGGATTCGCTGGTCACCACCACGATCGACCGGTCCTGCATATTCCATGCGCTCGGCGCTTGCATCGTCAGCTCGAGCAACTCTTCGATCAGTTCGGGCGCCACCGGGTCGGGGCGATAGTGCCGCACCGTGCGACGTCCACGGATCGCATCGGCTACCGAAAGTGTCTTTGTCTCCATATTTCTAACTATCGGAGAGTCGCACTCCAATGGGAAGAAGGCACTATTTGGTGCGCTACACTCTAATAGGTGCCCACTTATATAGAAGGTTCCGGCCTACCCGCCGACGTGTACTCCGCGAAGTGCCCCACGCGGGAGATCCTCGACCACATCGCGGGGAAATGGACGGTCCTGATCATCGACGCGCTCGCCGACGGCACCATGCGCTACACCGATCTGCGCCACCGTATCGATGGCATCTCCCAGAAGATGCTGACGCAGACGTTGCGGCAACTGGAGAGCGACGGTTTCGTCACGCGCACAGTGCATCCCACGATCCCGCCACGAGTCGACTACACGCTGACAGAGCTGGGGCACAGTCTGCGCACGCCGATAGCGGCGCTGCGGGAGTGGATCGAAACCAACATCAACCGCATCGAAGCGGCGCGGCGAGCCGCAGCGCTCTGAGAGTGGACGGCATCACGGCGCGAGGTACCGATCAGTGCGGGCGCGAGGGGAAGTGGACCCTTGTCAGCGTTCGGGGCGCACACCGGCGCGGGCCAGGCGCATGGTCTCGGTCAGCAGTTTGGACACCGCCGCCGCCTCGGTGAGGAATCCGTCGTGCCCGTCGCGGGAGTGCACGATCTCCAGTCCGTCGCATCCGGGCAGCAGATCGGCGAGTTCCTGCTGGGTCCGCAGCGGATAGAGCCGGTCGGAGTCGACGCCGCCGACCACGCACGGCACCGGCGTCGCCGAGAGCGCCGCCTCGATGCCGCCCCGGCCGCGGCCGACGTCGTGGCGGTTCATCGCCTCGGTCAGCAGCACATAGGTGGCGGGATCGAAACGCTTGCAGAGCTTTTCGGCCTGATGGTCCAGGTAGCTCTGCACCGCGTAGCGTCCGCCGTTCCACGGGTCCTCGTCGCCCTGCGGCTTGTTCTCGAACCGGTGATCCAGCTCGAACTCGGTGCGGTAGGTCAGGTGCGCGATCCGCCGGGCCAGCGCCATCCCCGTCGTCGGGGCGCGGCCGGTGCCGTGATAGTCGCCGCCCTGCCAGTCCGGATCGGACGTGATCGCCGCGATCTGGGTGGTCTGGGTGCCGATCTGATCGGCGGTGGCGCGGGCTCCGACCGCGAGCACCAGCGCCGCGGCGACCCGATCCGGTGCGCCGACCATCCACTCGAGCACCCGCATACCGCCCATCGACCCGCCGACCACGGCCGCGAGCCGCTCGACACCGAGCAGGTCGAGCAGAGCGGCTTCGGCGGTCACCTGATCGCGGATGGAGATCTCGGGAAAACGCGAGCCCCACGGCTTTCCGTCCGGAGCGGCAGTGGACGGCCCGGTGCTGCCCTTGCAGCCGCCGAGCACGTTCGTCGCGAGCACACACCATTCGTCGGTGTCCAGCGGCGCGCCGGGACCGACCATGCCGTCCCACCAGCCGGGCAGCGGGTGCACGCCGTCGGGCTTGCCGACGACGTGCGAGTCGCCGGTCAGCGCGTGTTCGACCAGCACGATGTTGTCCATGCCGGGGGAGAGCTCACCCCAGCGTTGTACCGCGAGGTGGACGTCCGGGATGACCGCGCCGTTCTCCAGCCGCACGTCCCCGATGGCGATGGTGCCGAGCTGTCCATCCGGGGGCGGCAGGGCGATGCCGGAGGTCCGCGCGATCGGTTCGGTGTTCACGGTCATGTCGCCGCCCCCGCGAAACCGGCGGGCGGAGGATCCGGGAGGAAGCGCACGACCCCGAACTCGGCACCACGGCTGTGCGGGGCCGACTGCGCCGGGCCTCGCTCGGCCCCGGGCGCGGTGAATTCACTCATGGTTTGCTCCCAAGCAGGTGTTCGCCGGTACAGCAGGGGTTAGCGGTGTGTGGGTAACGAACAACAACACATGCCGGCGACCTCCTGTTACGCGCTTGCTCCCGGCTCTCGGGAGCCAGGTCATCACCCGGAGCACCCCACCGCGGCTGGAGGGTTGCCGACCAGCGAGCCGGGGCTTGACGCTGGTACTCATGACCTGCCCGGCATCATAACCGGCGGGCGGTCAGCGCCCGAAATCCTCCGTCGAACTCACTGGTCCGCAGCGGTCGGCGCCCCGCAGCAGGTGCGCACGAACTCGTCGTAGGCCTCGGTGAACGCCGCCCGCCCTGCCCTGGCCGCGACCGCCAGGTCGTCGTCGAGGAACACATCGTCGGAGCACTCCATGCCGATGTGGCCGATCAGTTGCCAGGTGCCGACGATCAGCCGCACCGGGCGCGCGTCCGGCGTGGTGCCGAGGCGCTCGGCGACCACGGCGGCGATCGCGTGGTTCTTGTCGTCGGCGTGCTCCATGCTGCGCGCGCTGACCGACGGGCTGCTGCGCAGAATCCGCTGCATCTTCTGGAACTGCCGGAACGACAGCGGATCCGCCTCGCCCGCCGCGGCGGCTTCATCGACCACGTGCAGGAAGGCCTGGCGCAGCGCCCCGAGTTCGTTGCCCGTGCGGGGCAATTCGCGCAGCGTCTCGGCGATGGTCTGCCCGAAATCCTGCACGGGCCCCAGGACGATGTCTTCTTTGCTGTCGAAATAGCGGTTGATCGTGCGCGGCGAGACGTCCGCGGCGTTGGCGATCTGCTCGATCGTGGTCGCGTCGAAGCCCTGTGTGTCGCACAGATCCAGGGCCGCGGCGATGATCCGCAGCCTGGTCTGTTGCTTCTTGCGTTCGCGCAGGCCCTGGGTCGCCGGGCCGCCGGCGGCGCGGTCGGCCGCTGCGCCCGCGCCCGTCGGCGCCGATAACTCGAGCATGCCCCCATGTTAACGCAACCTGCCGTTTTCCTGTCCGTAACGGTCAAATGTCGTAACACGACATTTTGCGCTTGACGACAAATGTCGCTCGATGACAGGATTGCTCCGGACATCGAGGACGAGGAGAAGACCGTGACCGAAACCGCGACAGCGGTGCACGCGCCGCAGCGGGCGAGCGGTTCAGCGCGTTGGCTCGCGCTGGGAGTGATCGCGTTAGCCCAGCTCATGGTGGTGCTGGACGCCACCATCGTGACGATCTCGCTGCCGTTCGCGCAGCGGGATCTCGACATCAGCGACGGCAACCGGCAATGGATGCTCACCGCCTACACGCTGATCTTCGGTGGCCTGCTGCTGCTCGGCGGCAGGCTGGCCGACTACCTCGGCCGACGCCGGATCTTCATCGTCGGCCTGATCGGCTTCGCGAGTGCGTCGGCGCTGGCCGGTCTCGCGCAGACCGGCGCGGAACTGTTCGCCGGACGCGCGTTGCAGGGCGCGTTCGCCGCACTGCTGGCTCCGGCCGCGCTCTCGCTGCTGTCGGTGACCTTCACCGAGCCCGGCGAGCGGGCCACCGCGTTCGGTGTGTTCGCGGGCATCTCCGCGGGTGGTGCGGCGCTGGGGCTGATCGCCGGTGGCGCGCTCACCGAATACGCCTCCTGGCGCTGGTGCCTGCTGGTCAACACGCCGATCGCGCTGATCGCGCTGCTCGGCGCGCTGGCCTGGGTGGCGAAGGACGTGCCCGCGCCGCGCAGCGGGGGATACGACGTGCCAGGAGCCGTCACCGTGACGCTCGGTCTGATCTCCATCGTGTACGGCTTCAGTCGTGCCGCCGACGACGGCTGGCTGGCGGGCAGCACGCTGGCGCTGCTGGTCGCCGGGCTGGCCTTGCTCGTCGCCTTCGTCGCGATCGAACGGCGCTCGGCGAACCCGCTGCTGCCGTTGCACATCCCGGGTGAGATCAACCGGGGCGGCGCGTTCCTCGCCGCGCTGCTCATCCCGATCGCGATGTTCGCGATGTTCCTGTTCCTGAGCTTCTACTTCCAGATCACGCTGGGCTACTCCGCCCTGAAGGCGGGCTTCGCGTTCCTGCCCTTCCCGGCGGGCATCGCGATCTCGGCGGGTGTCACCAGCGCTCTGCTGCCGAAGCTCGGCCCGCGTCCGCTGATGCTGGCCGGGGCCGTGCTGGGCGTCGTCGGCCTGGTGCTGCTGGCTCAACTGAGCTTCGGTGACAGCTTCCTCGCCGGTGTGCTGCCCGCTCAGGTGCTCATCGCGCTCGGTATGGGTCCGCTGTTCGTCGGCATGCAGACGGTCGCGCTGCATCAGGTGGAGGAAGAGGACTCCGGCGTCGCTTCCGCGCTGCTGAACGCGGCGCAGCAGGTCGGCGGGGCGGTCGGCACGGCGCTGCTGACCACCATCTCGGTGCAGGTCGCCAAGACCTTCGCGCATGACAACCCTGGCATCGACAACTTGGCCGCGCGGGCCGCGATCCACAGTTACGACGTGGCCTTCTACGTCGGCGCCGGGTTCTTCTTGGCGGCCGTCCCGATCATCGCGCTGATGATCCGGGACCGGCCGGAGAACCTGATCGAAGGTTCCGAGGACGGGGCACGGCTTCCGGTCGCGGTCTGATCCACCGGAACGAGGTCCGCGCGGCGTGCTGACGCCGCGCGGGCCTCGTCGTGTGCCAGGCGGTTGCCGTGCTGGAACGGAAGGCGGATCATGGCGGCGACGGCGGTTGCGCGGGTGCCCGCCGAGGCGCTGGAAGGCATTGCCTACCAATCGGTAGCAAAGGTGGTCCAGCTCACTCCGGGGGCTGCCCGTGCGGTGAGGACTTCGGCAGCAGTACGCTTGTCTTGTTTGCACCACATGTCCCGCCGACAACGCGGGACATATACGTTGTCTGTTGGAACAGCTGGGGTCCGCTCACAAGCGTGTTCGCCTGGCCGTGCAATGAGGGCACCATCCTAGGAGGACACGAAGATCCATGTCCAAGATCAAGGTTGAAGGCACCGTCGTAGAACTCGACGGCGACGAGATGACCCGGATCATCTGGCAGTTCATCAAGGACAAGCTGATCCACCCCTATCTCGACGTGAACCTCGAGTACTACGACCTCGGCATCGAATACCGCGACAAGACCGATGATCAGGTCACCGTCGACGCCGCCGAAGCCATCAAGAAGCACGGCGTCGGTGTGAAGTGCGCCACTATCACCCCGGACGAGGCGCGAGTCAAGGAATTCGGCCTCAAGAAGATGTGGCGGTCGCCCAACGGCACCATCCGCAACATCCTGGGTGGCACCATCTTCCGGGCCCCGATCATCATCTCGAACGTTCCGCGGCTGGTGCCGGGCTGGACCAAGCCGATCATCATCGGCCGTCACGCCTTCGGCGATCAGTACCGCGCCACCGACTTCAAGGTGTTCCAGGGCGGTACCGTCACCGTGACCTTCACCCCGGACGACGGCAGCGAGCCGATCGTGCACGAGGTCGTGAAGATGCCCGAGGAGGGCGGTGTTGTCCTGGGCATGTACAACTTCCGCAAGTCCATCGAGGACTTCGCGCGGGCGTCGTTCAACTACGGCCTGCAGCAGAACTATCCGGTGTACATGTCGACGAAGAACACCATCCTCAAGGCCTACGACGGCATGTTCAAGGACACGTTCCAGGACATCTTCGACGCCGAGTTCAAGAGCCAGTTCGACGCCGCGGGCCTGACCTACGAGCACCGGCTGATCGACGACATGGTCGCCTCCTCGATGAAGTGGGAGGGCGGCTACGTCTGGGCGTGCAAGAACTACGACGGCGACGTGCAGTCCGACACGGTGGCGCAGGGCTTCGGCTCGCTCGGCCTGATGACCTCGGTGCTGCTGACTCCGGACGGCCGCACCTGTGAGGCCGAGGCCGCCCACGGCACCGTCACCCGGCACTACCGCCAGCACCAGCAGGGCAAGCCGACCTCGACCAACCCGATCGCGTCCATCTTCGCCTGGACCCGCGGGCTCGAGCATCGCGGCAAGCTGGACAACACCCCCGAGGTCATCGGCTTCGCGCAGACCTTGGAGGACGTCGTCATCAAGACCGTCGAGGGCGGCCAGATGACCAAGGACCTCGCGCTGCTCGTCGGCGGTGACCAGGGCTATCTGAGCACCGAGGAGTTCCTCGGCGCGCTGGACGCCAACCTGGCTCGCGCGCTGCGCTGATCCCGGGGCCGAGCCGCGTCGCTCGGCCGACTCCGGCGCTGGGTGGTCACCCAGCGCCGGGCTGAACATCGGGCACCCGCCCCACCTCCGGTGGAACGGGTGCCCGGACTGTTTCGCGACCGATTCGCTGGGGGCGTCGGCCCGTCGCGCATGCCTCGCGATGTCGCCGCTTGTCAGCTCGCGCCGACTCCGGCGGGATCGAGCAGGCCCGCGAAAGCGCGGGTGAAATCGGCCGCCCCGTTGCCGCGTTCGACCTCCGTTTCGAACAGTCGCAGCAGGGGATCGAGCAGATCGGTCGCCACGCCTTGCTTGCGGCTGGCCGTGCGGATGTCGCGTGCTCGGCCTGCGCGGCGGGGGAGCCGCTGTACAGCAGTATCGGCGGATGCGCATCGCCGGGGCGCGGCGATCTTCCGGCGCGGGCATGGCCCGAGCCGATAGCTGGCACCGCGACGATGCTCGAAGGTGGCGGGCCGACTACGGTCGCCCGTCCGTATTGGGCGAATTCTCCTGTTCACCTGCGTAGTTCGTCGGCGGCACGTGGGCGAACTCACGTTCGCTGGGGAAGCGATCGCAGGCCGAGGCCGGTTACATGAACACGTGACCAGCGCCCTGACCACCAGCACCTCCGCGCCGCCCGGACGAACCGATTGGCACGTGCCCGCGATGCTCGCCCTGGCCCTCGGCGGATTCGGGATCGGGACCACCGAATTCGTCACCATGGGTTTGCTGCCGGACATCGCGTCGGCGATGCGGGTCTCCGAGCCGGCCGCGGGGCACGCGGTATCGGCCTACGCGCTCGGTGTGGTGATCGGCGCGCCACTGATCGCGGCGCTGTGCGCGCGGATGCCGCGCAAGCGCCTGCTCGTCGCGCTCATCGTGGCGTTCACCCTGGGAAATGCGGCGACCGTCCTGGCGCCCTCGTTCGAGACGCTGGTTCTCGCGCGATTCGTCTCAGGTTTGCCACACGGTGCCTACTTCGGTGTCGCCTCGTTGGCCGCCGCCACTCTCGCCCCGGTAGGGCAGCGGGCGAAGGCGGTTGCCGCGGTTATGCTGGGATTGAGCGCCGCCAATGTTGTCGGCGTTCCCGCCGCTACTTGGCTCGGCCAGCATCTCGGCTGGCGCGATGCGTTCGTGGTCGTCGCGCTCATCGGAGTGACCACCGTGGCGGCGCTGCTGTGCTTCGTGCCGGAACTCACCGGCATCACGGTGACCAACCCGATGACCGAACTCGGCGCGCTGCGTCGCCCGCAGGTACTGCTGACGCTGCTGGTCGGCGCCGTCGGGTTCGGCGGCATGTTCGCCGTCTACACCTACATCGCGACAACACTCATCGACGTGGCGGGTCTGCGGGCCGGCGCGGTTCCCTTGGTGTTGATGCTGTTCGGCGTGGGCATGGTGATCGGGAACATCGTCGGCGGCGTGCTCGCCGATCGCGGCGTGGACCGCGCCATCCTGGTGTCGATGGTCGCGATGACCGTCATCCTCGGTGGCTTCGTCGCCGCCGCGCACAACCCGTACACCGCGGCCTTCGGCGCGTTGCTGGTCGGCGCGTCCGGAGCTGCCTTGGCGCCGGCACTGCAAACCCGTCTGATGGACTTCGCGGCCGACGCCCAGACCCTCGCCGCCGCCCTCAACCACGCCGCCTTGAACATCGCCAACGCCGCGGGCTCCTGGCTCGGCGGCCTGGTCATCGCCGCGGGTCTCGGTTACACCGCTCCGGCCGTGGCCGGGGCGGCCCTCGCGGCGATCGGCGTCGCGTTGTTCACAGTGACCGCTTGGACCGCGCGGAGATCACGCCCGCAGCGGGCGACGCGGTAGCGATGTCGAAGCGGGCCCCGAGGTTGTCGGCGGCTTGTCGGGATTGGGACTCGCCGGGTCGGGTGCGGACTGTCCGGCGGGGCGGGCGGCCAGGGCGCTGCCCGCGATGTCGTGCAGGTGCGCCGAGGCGCGTCGCCACCGGCGGCGGGCGCGCTCGTCGTCCGGGTCGATGAAATTCGAGATCAGGATTCCGCGCAGCGCGTCCATGGCCGTGTAGATGAAGTCGCGCGCTTCCTTGCGGCGCACGTCGTCCGGCACGAAGCGGGCGACCGCCAGCAAGACGGCGTTGTTGACGAACGGCTCGACCTTCTCCATCGCCGCGGCCAGCACCGGATCGGTCCGCCCCGCCACCCACAGTTCGACGGTCGCGATGAACAGCGGACCCTGGTGCAGGTCCCACAGGAACTCCAGCGCCGCGGCCACCGGATCGTCGCCGGTTTCGACCCGCGACATCTCCCGCATGGCGGTCTCGGCGCGCAGTTGCGCCAGGTGGCTGATCGCGGCCACCACCAGATCGGTCTTCGAGCCGAAGTGATGGACCTGCGCCCCACGGGTCACCCCGGCGCGCTCGGCCACCCGCGGCGTCGTGGTGCCCGAGTATCCGTACTCGACCAGGCAGTCCACCGTCGCGTCCAGCAGCCGGGTGCGCATCTCGGTGCTGCGTTGTTCCTGCGTCCGGCGCTGCTGCTTCACGACTACGCTCCTGGCCACCGCCCGATCCTACACTTACATACAGTGCTGTATGTTCCGCCGTTTCGGCGGGGAAATGGGCGATATCGAGGCTGCCGGGGCGGACGGCATCCGACTGCGGCCGAGCGCGCCTTCGGAGGCGGTGCTGATGAAAACATGCATGTCTCACTGTATGTAGCAAGCGAAATGCAATCGGCTGGTTACTGGGGTCGTGGTCGCGCTTCCGCGCGGACCTCTTGCTCACTTACATACAACCTTGTATGTTTGTTTTCGCTCGTTCGGCCGCTCGCGGCGTACGCACAATCTGAGGAGTTCGATGGCGAACAAGGTCTACGTCGTCGGTGTCGGCATGACGAAGTTCGAGAAGCCGGGCCGCCGCCTGGTCGAGGAAGCCGACGGCACTACTCGCGCCTGGGACTACCCGGACATGGCCAGGGAATCGGGCACCAAGGCGCTCGCGGACGCGGGCATCAGCTACGACCTGGTGGAACAGGCCTACGTCGGCTATGTGTACGGCGAATCCACCTCGGGCCAGCGTGCCGTCTACGAACTCGGCATGACCGGCATCCCGGTGGTCAACGTGAACAACAACTGCTCCACCGGTTCGACGGCGCTGTATCTCGCGGCCCAGGCGATCCGGGGCGGCCTGGCCGAATGCACGCTGGCGCTGGGCTTCGAGAAGATGCAACCCGGTTCGCTGGGGTCCACCTGGGACGATCGCGAGCAGCCGATGGCCAAGCACATCATGGCGCTGGCCGAGATCTCCGAGGTGCTGTTCCCCGTGGCGCCGTGGATGTTCGGCGCGGCCGGGCGCGAGCACATGAAGCAGTACGGCACCACCGCCGAGCACTTCGCCAAGATCGGCCACAAGAACCACAAGCACTCGGTGAACAACCCGTATTCGCAGTTCCAGGACGAATACACCCTCGAAGACATCCTCGCCTCGCGGATGATCTACGACCCGCTGACCAAACTGCAGTGCTCGCCGACTTCCGACGGGTCCGGCGCGGTGATCCTCGCGAGCGAGGACTTCGTCGACGCCCACGATCTCGCCGGGCAAGCGGTGGAGATCGTCGGCCAGGCGATGACCACCGACTTCGCCTCGACTTTCGACGACACCGCCAAGAACCTGATCGGCTACGACATGAACGTGCATGCCGCGAGGAAGGTCTATCAGCAGTCCGGGCTGGGCCCGGAGGACTTCCAGGTCATCGAGCTGCACGACTGCTTCTCGGCCAACGAACTGCTGCTCTACGAGGCGCTCGGCCTGTGCGGCGAGGGCGAGGCGGGGCAGCTGATCGACGACGGCAAGACCACCTACGGAGGCAAATGGGTGGTCAATCCCTCCGGCGGGTTGATCTCGAAAGGGCATCCGCTCGGCGCGACCGGTCTCGCGCAGTGCTCCGAGTTGACCTGGCAGCTGCGCGGAGCGGCGGACAAGCGGCAGGTGGACGGCGTCACCGCCGCTCTGCAACACAACATCGGCCTCGGCGGCGCGGCCGTCGTCACCGCCTACCAGCGCGCCGACCGCTGAACGCCGACCAACTCGACGAGGAGTGCGACACATGGGACATATCGAAGCCACCAAGGACGTCAACGCCGCCCCCGAAGCCCTGTGGGCGGTCGTCTCCGACCCGCAGACCTGGGACAAGTGGTTCACCATCCACGAACGCTTCATGGAGGAGCCGCCCGCCGTGCTCAGCGCGGGCGCCAAGCTGGTCGCCAAGATCGTGATGCTCGGCATGGCGAACAAACTGGAATGGACCATCGTCTCGGTGGACGCGCCGAACAAGCTGACACTCGGCGGCACCGGCATGGCCGGCGTGCGGACCGAGTTCACCTTCGACATCCGGCCCAACGGCGAGGGCAGCACCATCCTCGTGTCGGGTGACTTCGAGGGCGCGTTGATCAAGGGCGCGCTCGGCAAAGCGGTGGAGAAGGACGGCATCAAACAGCTCGACCGTTCGCTCGACCAACTCGACACGTTGGCCTCGGCGGCATGAGCGGTCAGGCCCGGAGGCGGCAGCGGAGCGTGACCACGCAGGGCCCCGCTCGTGCCGGAAAGGAAACAGCATGAGCGGTCAGGCCCGGAGGCGGCAGCGGAGCGTGACCACGTATGGCCAGGCTCGTGCCGGAAAGGATGCGGCATGAGCGCCGAAACGAGCGCCCGCACAGTCGAGTTCGACGACAGCGGCTTGGAGACGTGGTCCGACGAGGACCGGTTCGCGGTCACCGCCGAGCGGGTCGCGGAGTACGCCGCCGCGACGAACGATCCGATCGCCGCGCACCTGGCCGGTACGGTGGCCGGACCGGTCTTCGCCATCGTCCCGGTCTTCGAGGCCATGATGATGCCCGTCATCGACGTCGCGCCGATGGACATCTTCGGCCGGGTCGTGCACGGGGAGCAGGACTTCCACTTCCACCGCGCGATCCGCCCCGGCGACCGGCTGGTGTCGCGCGCCAAGGCGATCGGCTACGCCAGCCGCCCCAACGGCACGACCATCACCATTCGCATCGAATGCCGTACCGAGGCGGGAGAGCCGGTCAACGACCAATACCTCACCGCTTTCTTCCGCAACATCGATGCGGGCAAGACGGTCGGCGCGGCCGCTCCGGCGCACAAGTTCGACGAACGGCTGCGCGAGCAGGACCCGGTCGCCGTCGTGGCGCAGCACGTGGACCACGACCAAACCTTCCGCTACGCACCGGCGTCCGGCGATCCCGTGCCGCTGCACCTGGACGAGCAGGTCGCCAAGGACGCCGGACTGCCCGGCATCATCGCGCACGGGCTGTGCACCATGGCGTTCGCGTCCTGGGCGGTGCTGACCGAAGTCGCGGAGTCGGATGTGCACCGGCTCAGGCGCTTCGCGGTGCGCTTCGCCAAGCTGGTCTTTCCCGGCGACGACCTGGAGACCCGCATCTGGAAGGCGGGCTCCGCAGACGGCGTCACCCGCTACGCCTTCGAGACCGTGCGCGGCGACGATGTCGTGCTCAGCGACGGACTGGCCGAGATCGCCGACTGACATCGCGCGGCGGCACGGTGTCCGCCGCGCCCTTTCCCCTTCGCCGGATTCGGCACGACTACAGGAGACAACACATGGGCGTACTGGCCGGGCGGGTCGCCGTCATCACCGGCGCGGGTCGCGGCATCGGCCGCGAGCACGCGTTGCTGTTCGCGAAGGAGGGCGCCGCCGTGGTCGTCAACGATCTCGGCGGCAGCAACGCGGGCGAGGGGACCGATGCCGGTCCCGCCCAGGAGGTGGTGCGCGAGATCGTCGCCGCGGGCGGGAAGGCGGTGGCCAACACCGACGACGTCGCCACCTGGGACGGTGCGCAGAAACTGGTCGAGCAAGCGGTCAGAGAGTTCGGCGGCCTGGACGTCGTCGTCAACAACGCGGGCATCCTGCGTGACGCGTTTATCGCGGGCATGGACGAGTCGCAATGGGACGCGGTGATCGCCGTGCACCTCAAAGGCCACGCCGCGGTGCTGCACCATGCCGCCGCATATTGGAAGCAGCAGTCCAAGGCGGGCAATCAGCCGAACGCGGCCGTGATCAACACGGCATCGGCGTCGGGCACCACCTTGCCCAACCCGGGACAGGCCAATTACGGCGCGGCCAAGGCCGGGATCGCCGCGCTGACCCTGGTGGCCGCCGACGAACTAGCGCGCTACGGCGTGCGGGTCAACGCGATCGCGCCGATCGCGCGCACCCGGCTCACCCTGGCCACACCCGGCATGGGCGAGATGCTGGCGGCCGAAGCGGAGGAGTCCGACGGCGGGTTCGACGCCTTCGCCCCGGCCAATATCGCGCCGCTGGTCGCCTACCTGGCCGCCGAAGACTGCCCGATCACCGGCAAGGTGTTCGCGGTGCAGGGCGGCGCGATCTCCGAGCTGGCCGGTTGGCACGATGTGAAGACCATCGAGACCGAGGGGCCCTGGCTGATCGACGACATCGCCGCCCGGCTGCCCTGACCTCGGGGAATGTGAGGAGAACGACGATGTTCGAATGGTCCGAGACCGATGTCATGATCCGCGATGCCGTCCGGGCGTTCATCGACAAGGAGATCCGCCCGAATCTGGACGCGCTCGACAGCGGTGCACTGCCGCCGTACCCCGTGATCCGGAAGTTGTTCCGCGAGTTCGGGATCGATGTGATGGGCGGCGAGGCCGTGCAGAAGATGCTGGCCAGGCAGGCGGCGCGGGAGAGCGCTCCCGCCGAAGCGGAACGGAAGCCGAAGTCATCCGGCTCGAGCCCGTTCGCCGGGCAGGAATCGCTGATGGCGGTGCTCATCGGCGAGCTGTCCGGAGTGTGCATGGGTCTGGTCTCGGCGATGGGCGTGAGCATCGGTCTCGGCGCGACCACGATCATGTCGCGGGGCACGCTGGCGCAGAAGCAGCGCTGGCTGGAGGACATCGTCACCATGCGGAAGGTCGCGTCCTGGGCGATCACCGAACCGGACTCCGGTTCCGACGCGTTCGGCGGCATGAAGACCTACGTCAAGCGCGACCGCGAGGATTACCTGCTCAACGGCCAGAAGACGTTCATCACCAACGGCCCCTTCGCCGACGTGATGATCGTCTACGCGAAGCTCGACGACGGCGCGGGCGGCGACAAGCGCGACCGCAAGGTGCTCGCCTTCGTGCTGGACCAGGGCATGCCCGGCCTCACCCAGGGCAAGCCGTTCAAGAAGATGGGCCTGCACTCCTCACCGACCGGCGAGCTGTTCTTCGACAACGTGCGCCTCGGCCGGGACCGCCTGCTCGGCGAAACCGAAGAACACAAGGGCGGCGACGGCAGGGACAGCGCCAGGTCCAGCTTCACCGCCGAGCGCGTCGGCGTGGCCTTCATGGCGCTGGGCATCATCAACGAGTGTCATCGGCTGTGCGTGGAGTACGCCAAGAACCGCAAGCTCTGGGGCCAGGAGATCGGACGGTTCCAGCTGGTCCAGCTGAAACTGGCGAAGATGGAGATCGCGCGGATCAACGTGCAGAACATGGTGTTCAACACGCTGGAGCGGGGACGGGCGGGCAAACCCCCGACCCTGGCCGAGGCCTCCGCGATGAAGCTGTACGCCTCCGAGGCCGCCACCGAGGTGGCCATGGAAGCGGTGCAGCTGTTCGGCGGCAACGGCTACATGACCGAGTACCGCGTGGAGCAACTCGCCCGCGACGCCAAGTCACTGATGATCTACGCGGGCAGCAACGAGATCCAGGTGACCCACATCGCGAAAGGGTTGCTCGCGCAGTAGTTTCCGAATCGGCTGGCTCGCCGTACGCACTGCGCGGTGAGCTACGGCCGCGCGCAACCAAATCGGCCCGACCACCGGTCGTGGGCGGGGAGACCGAGCCCCGCCGGTTGACGATCCGGCTCGTGCCCGGTTTGTCCACTGCATCAGTGGCCGGCTGGCCATAGAGCGGTCATCATCACCCACCGTCGCCGCGTTCGGGCGTGTCGGAACGGGCGCTCGGGAGGCCGCGTGCACTTGGTCCTGAACTCGAAAGCCGACGTGCTCAGCGCACCATAACTACGTCTTTCGAGCGAAGCGAGACCGAGCCTGTTCCGTTCGCGGCCCGGCTCGCGTCCGAGCGGCCGCCGCGTCCGCGACGAAGTCGCGGCCGAACTACACAGCCCGAAGCCGGGTGCGGCTGGCGTAGACGTGTTCGGCGATGAGGGTGGCGATGCGGTCGGGCGCTTCCAGCATCGGCACGTGGCCGACGCCGTTGACCAGGATGCGGTCGGCGGATTCGGGCAGTTCCTTCAGGTAGCGCCGTGCGTAGACGCGGTTGGGGATGACCCGGTCGTACTCCGACAGCAGCAGCCGGACGGGCGTCCGCAGGGTGGACAGGTCGTCCTGTGCCGGCGCCCGCATCGCGCCGAGAATCATCGGCACCATCGCCGGGCAATGCAGCGCTGCGGCGAGCGCGGCCGCGGCGTCGCGCCGGGACACCGCGGAGGCCTGTTTGCTCAACGCGAGCAATGCGACCCGCTGGGCGAGTGGGTTGCCGATCACGAATCCGCCCATGCGCTTGCCGATCTCGACGAGCGGTATCAGGGAGAGGAATTTCAGGTTGACCCGCCATTGGGTCAGCGAGGGCGCGTGCCAGCCGCCCGCGGGCGCGATCAGCGTCAGGGTGCGGGCGCGTCCGCGGCGGGCGAGTTCGACGCCGACCAGTCCGCCGAGCGAGTTGCCCGCGATATGGCAAGTCCGCCAACCCAGTTCATCGAGCTGCTCGCAGATCCGGTCGGCCAGCGAACCCACGTCCACCGACGGGCCTCCGGTGGGCGCGCCGCCCCAGTGGCCCGCGAACGCGGGCGCGAACACCTCGCAGTGCGTGGACAGCCGCGCCGCCGTCTGCTCCCAGCAGTGCGGCGACATCATGAATCCGTGCAGCAACAGCAGGGGATCGCCGGATCCCACGTGCAATGCCTTGATCGGCTGGGGCTGTTTCGCCCGGGTGGATCCGCGCGCGGGGGCGGAGGAGGACTGGGAGGTGTCGGACGACATCGTCATCACCCCTTCCTGGACGGCAGTGTCCAAGGGACTTCATCTGACCAGCATTGTACGGTCGTGGTGTGCCGTATATCTCGACAGTGAACGTGAACGGTGTCCGCGCGGCCGCGGGCAAGGGGCTGCTCGCCTGGCTCGCGGCCACCGAGGCGGACATCGTCTGCGTGCAGGAGACTCGCGCCACCGACGAGCAGGTCCGGGCCGCGCTGGCGCCCGCGCTGGACGCGGGATGGCAGCTGTCGCACGCCGAACCGGAGTCCAAGGGCCGCGCCGGTGTCGGCATCCTGTCCCGGCGGGCGCCCAGCGCCGTGCGAGTCGGCTTCGGCAGCGGTGAGTTCGCGGCGGCGGGCCGCTATCTCGAGGCCGATTTCGACGATGTCACCGTGGCCAGCGTCTACGTGCACTCCGGTGACGCGGGCACGGTGCGTCAAGACGAGAAGTATCGCTTCATGGCCGAACTCGGCGCCTACCTCGCCGCGCGAACCGGTGATTTCGTGGTCGCCGGGGACTGGAACATCGCCCACACCGAGCGTGACCTGAAGAACTGGAAGGGCAATCTGAAGTCGGCCGGGTTCCTGCCGCAGGAGCGGGCGTGGATCGATGAGCTGCTGGCCGCGGGGTACGTCGACGTGGTGCGGCAGTTGCACCCGGCGGGCGACGGTCCCTACAGCTGGTGGTCCTACCGGGGCCGCGCGTTCGACAACGACAGCGGCTGGCGCATCGACTACCACCTCGCCCGAGGAGAGCTGGCCACCCGAGCCAAGGACGCGGTGGTCGAGCGCGCCGCTACCTATGATCAACGCTGGTCGGACCACGCGCCGGTCACGGTGCAGTACCGATGAACCGGGCGCGACTGATCAAGCGCGGTGTCGGCCTGCTGGTCGCGGTGGCCCTGGTGGTGCTCGCCGCGGTGCTCGCGCTGTACGACGGTGGCGCTACCACCACATCCACCCCGGCGAGTCGCGCGACCACCGTCGCGACGAGCGCGGTCACCCCGACCGCCGCCGCGCCACGCGGTGTGGACAGCGCGTCGCCGGTCGATCAGGCGTCCGGTGTCCCGGAGCGCGCGTACGTCACGTTGCGGGAGATCGACGCCGGCCGGTGGCCGGGCTCGGCGAACGCCCCCGGCACCAAAGGGGGTGAGCGATGGCAGAACCGCGGCGGGGACTTGCCCGCCGCCGATGGCTCCGGTAAGCCGATCATCTATCAGGAATGGGACGTCAATCCCAAGCAGTCCGGCCGATCCCGCGACGCCGAACGCATCGTCACCGGTAGCGACGGTTCGGCCTGGTACACCGGCGATCACTACAAGACCTTCACGAGGATGCGCTGATGACAAAGACCGTCACGCTGTCGCAGTTCCTTGCCCGCTCCGACGCCGACGACGCGCCGCCCGGCGCCGCACTCACCCCGCCGCGTGTCACGTTCGGCACGCTCGCGGTGGACGCCGCCGACTTCAGCGGGGTGCGGGACAAAGCGCCTTCGGGCTACCTGGTGCGTGAACTGCGCGGCGCGAAGATGACCACCACCGCGCGCCTGTTCGACGAGTTCGCCGCCGCGTTCCAGTTTCCGTACTACTTCGGGGAGAACAAGGACGCGTTCGACGAGTGCCTGCGTGATCTGGACGATTTCCTCGGCGAAGGGGCCGGATACGTTGCCGTGGTGCGCGACTCGGCCGGATTGCTCGCCGACGAGCCCGTCGAGCGTGATTGGTTCGCCGAGGCCATGCGCGATTGCGCGGCCTACTGGTCGCGGCGGGACGTGCTCTTCCGGGTCGTCCTGCAAGGCGAAGCGCCCGATTTGGAGGACGTGTCCCTGCGGCTGTGACCAGGGCTGTTACCGCAGTTTGCCGGCCATGTCCTCGCCGAGTAGGACGAACACGTCGACTGTCTGCTCGATCAATTCGTCGCGCGTGAGATCCAGGTCGCCTTGGAGCCAGGCGGTCAGCGTCTGCACCAGCCCCCCGACCAGGTAGAGGGCCCGGAACTCGACCACCGCGGCCGGGCCGGAATCCGGAATCCGGTAGAAGTCCGTGCCCTCGGTGGCCACCATCCGCGCGAACGTTCGCACCGTCTCGGTGGTGCGGGCACGCAGTTCCGGCGTCGCCATGCCCGCGATCAGGGCGGCTTTCGCCTTGCGTGGGTCATCGGTGAGCAGGTGCACGCCCGCGGTGATCGCGGCGTGCGCGGTCGCGCGCGTGTCCGGCGCGGCGGTGCGCACGGCCGCGAGGATGGCCGCCGCCAGTTCCGCGGCGATCCCGTCGATCAGGGCGGTGAGCACGGCGTCGCGGCTGTCGAAGTTCTCGTAGTAGTACCGCTCGTTGAGACCCGCCCGCGCGCACAACCCCGACACGGTCAGTTTCGCCAGCCCCTCCGTGCCGATGATCTCCAGCGCGGCCTCCAGCAACGCCGCACGCCGCTGCGCCCGGCGCTCCTCGGCGGAGATGCCCCCGTAAGTCCGCTGCGCCGTCACCCTTCGATTCTTACAGGTCCGCTGAACACCGTGGTTGTCGCCCGATCGACCCGCGCGCAACATTCTGGCATGGAGTATTGCCAGAAAGGTAGGTTCTGGTGGATGCTATTGCCAGATGTGCTCGATGAGGAGGCGGCGATGTCCGAGCCCGGCTATTTCAGTGACCACTCGATGGTCCGGCGGGTGATGAGCAAGCGGGCGGTGGGACTGACCTACGGCTTGCGCGCGCTGGTGATCGGGGCGGTGCACCCGCTGCTCTTTGTCGGCACGGCGGAGAACACCGAGCACCGCATGACCCCCTACACCCGGCTCGCGCTGACCGGGCGCCTGTTCGAGGCGGTGTTCCTCGGTAGCAGAGCCGAGGCCGACCGCGCGCTGGCGTTCACCAGGAAACGGCACGTCAAGGTGCGTGGGACGCTGCCGGAGGACGCCGGTGACCAGCACCCGGCGGGGACGGGATACTCCGCGCTCGACCCGCACCTCATGTTCATGACCATGGCCTTCACGTTCGACTCGGCCGAGGTGATGTACGACCTGCTGGTGCGCACCATGACCGGCGGTGAGCGCGAAGGGCTCTACCAGGACTACGTGCGCTGGGGCGAGCTGTTCGGCATGCCCGCGGACGCGGCGCCCGCCAGTTATCCGGAGTTCCGTGCCTTCTTCGACGGCTACCTCGCCTCCGGCGAACTGTTCCTCACCGACGAGGCGCGGCTGGTCGGCTCCTACCTGGCCGGACAGCGCGTCCCCTACTCGCAGGGTGTGCCGTTGCAGCAGGTCACCTCCGCGTTCTACCTGCTGGTACAGGGCAGCCTGCCGACACGCATCCGCCGGATGTACGGGATGCGCTGGGGTGTGGCGGAGGAGGTCGCCTACCAGGGACTGTCCCGAGCGGTCCGCACCGCGCACGTGTCGGTTCCGCTGGTGCCCCCGGTGCTGCGTGGCACGCTCGCCGGGCCGAGCGCGCCGGTCTACAAGATGCTGTCCAAGCGGGAACACGAACTGGTCAGCGGCGGACGGCCGAGCATGCCCGGGGTGGACCCGCGCAACTGGGTGCAGCGAAATTCGGCTTGAGCCGCATGCGAAAATCGGAGTATGTCGAGTCCTGCGCCCAGCCCGGCCGCCGAACGCAAACAGCGGGTTCTGTCCGGGATCCAGCCGACCAGCTCCTCGTTCCATCTAGGGAACTACCTTGGCGCGCTGCAGTACTGGGTGACCATGCAGGACGACTACGACGCGCTGTATTTCATCCCGAACATGCACGCGATCACGGTGCCGCAGGACCCCAAGGAACTGAAGCTCCGCACCAACGCCGCCGCCGCCCAGTTGCTCGCGCTGGGCATCGACCCCAAGAAGTCGACCCTGTTCGTGCAGAGCCAGGTACCCGAGCACGCGGAGCTGACCTGGGTGCTCAGCTGCCTCACCGGTTTCGGCGAGGCCAGCCGGATGACCCAGTTCAAGGACAAGTCGGTGAAGCAGGGCGCGGAGAACGCGACCGCAGGCCTGTTCACCTACCCGATACTGATGGCCGCGGACATCCTGCTCTATCGCGCCCATCAGGTGCCCGTCGGCGAGGACCAGCGTCAGCACTTGGAACTGACCCGTAACCTTGCCCAGCGCTTCAACTCTCGGTTCAAAAAGACGTTCGTGGTGCCGGAGGCGCACATCGTCAAGGGCACGGCGAAGATCTACGACCTGCAGGACCCGACCGCGAAGATGAGCAAGTCGGCCTCCACCGACGCGGGTCTGATCAACCTGCTCGACGACCCGAAGGTCACCGCGAAGAAGGTGAAATCCGCGGTCACCGACACCGAACGCGAGATCCGCTACGACCCGGAACTCAAGCCGGGCGTCAGCAACCTGTTGGTGATCCTCAGTTCGCTGACCGGTGCGCCGATCGTCACCTTGGAAAAGGATTTCGAGGGTAAGGGTTACGGCGAGCTGAAAGCCGACGTGGCCGACGCGCTGGTCGAATTTGTCACGCCGTTGCAGGCCAAGGTGCAAGAGTACATGTCGGATCAGGGTGAACTCGACCGCGTACTCGCGGCCGGCGCCGAGCGTGCGCGAGAGATCGCGGGCAACACCCTCGCGCAGGTCTACGACCGGGTGGGCTTGCTGAGTCGCTAGGCGGCCGCTCGCCTGGGCGGTTGTCGCGCGCCCGACCGGGTACCACCGGTGTGAGGTCTCTCGGTCGAAGGGGCGAATGGTGCAGGTGATCGACAATGTCAAAGCCGGGATCCAACGCCGGATCCAGGCGCAGCCGTGGCTGGACCATCTGGTTCGCGCGGCGGGGCGCTATCAGCGGCAGCGGGGCGACTACTACGCGGCGGGCATCACGTATTTCACTGTGCTGTCGTTGTTTCCGCTGCTCATGATCGCTTTCGCGGTCGCGGGCGTGATCTTGTCCAGCAATCCGGATCTGCTCGGGGAGTTGCAGGCCAAGATCGTCGAGAACATTCCCGGCTCGTTCGGCACCCAGCTGAACGATTTGATCGAGCAGGCGGTCGACTCCCGGCGCACGGTCGGCGCGCTGGGCCTGATCACCGGCGTCTACAGCGGCCTCGGCTGGATGGCCAATTTGCGCGCCGCGCTCACCGAGCAATGGGACCAGAAGTCTCCGGACGGCAACTGGCTGATGACCAAGCTCTCCGATCTGGGTGCGCTGGTCGGTCTCGGCCTCGCGTTCACGGTCTCGCTGGGGTTGTCGGCCTTGGCGTCGAGTTCGCTCGGCAGTCAACTGCTGGACAATCTGGGCCTCGGCGATTTGCCGGGCGCGGACCTGCTGTTGTCGCTGTTGTCGATCGCGCTCGGGTTCCTCGCCTCCTGGGCGGTGTTCGCCTGGGTCATCGCGCGGTTGCCCCGGGAACCGGTGACGCTGGCCAGTGCCGCCAAGGCGGCCGGTCTGGCCGCGCTGGTCTTCGAGGTGTTCAAGATCGTCGCCTCGATCTACCTGCAATCGGTGCTCAGCAGCCCGGCGGGCGCCACCTTCGGCTCGATCATCGGTCTGATGGTGTTCAGTTACGTCACCTACCGCATCGTCCTGTTCGCCACGGCCTGGGCCGCCACCGCCGCGGAGAACGAGCCGGAAGCCGAGATTCCCGCCCCCGGGCCGGCCGTGATCGCGCCGCGGGTCGGTGCGCGTGACGTCTCGATGGGGGTGGGCGCCGCCTTCTTCGGCGCGGGCGCGCTTGCCGCCCTGACTCTTTCCGGATTACGCAGGTCGGACCGGCGGTGATCGATTCAGCGTCGCCGGGTGGCCCGCCGTGCCCCTAGGACGAGCGCGGCGATCACGAGGACACCGCCGATGATCAGTACGGTGCGCGCGCCGGTGCGGCGATCTCCGGTGTGTGGCATGGCGGACGGGTCGCTGCCCGGCGACGAGGACATCGCCGGGTCGTTTCCCGATGTGGGCGGCGCGGCGAGGGTGGCTCCGCTCTGGTCGCGCTGGGGTACCACCGCGCCGGGCAGATTGCCGATCGAGGCGCCGCGGGGCAGCGCGAATCCGTAGTCGAGCAGGCGGGCCGCCTGCTCCCATGGGCGCACCGGCCGCACGTCGGCCTTGAGGAGAGTGACGGCGAGCCTGCGGCCGCCCCGCTGGGCGGCGGCGACGAAGGTCTGGCGCGCGTCATCGGTGAAGCCGGTCTTGCCGCCGAGGGCGCCGTCGTAGTTGTAGAGCAGCTGGTTGTCGTTGCCGATCGGGTAGCCGGGGCGGTCGGTGTCGCCCGGAACGGCGGGGTCGGCGGGGTAGCCGGGGAAGTCGACCTGCTCGGTATGGATCAGCTCGGCGAACAGCGGGACCGTCATGGCCTCGCGGAACAGCACGGCGAGGTCGTAGGCCGAGGTGCTCATGCCGGGGCCGTCCAGCCCGGACGGAGTGGCCGTGCGAGTATCCATGGCGCGCAACGACTTCGCCAGGTCGTTCATCTTCGCGACGGTCGCGGCGTCGCCGCCGAGCTGCGCCGCGATGGCATGCGCCGCGTCGTTGCCCGAAGCCATGATCAACGCCTGCATGAGCTGTCGGTTGGTGTAACGGCCGCCGGGGCCGATGCCGACCCGGGTGCCGTCGGCGTCGGCGTCGGCCTGCGTGCCGACGACCACCTTGTCCAGATTCAGCGTGCGCAGCGCCAGCGTGGCCAGCAGCACCTTGATCGTGCTCGCGGGCCGGTAGCGACCGTGCGGGTCCTTCGCGGCCAGCACCTCTCCGGTATCCAGATCCGCCACCAGCCAGGCCGTCGCCGAAATGTCCTGCGGAGCGGGCGGCGCGGCTTTGGGAAGTACGACTCCGCACTCGCCGAGGCGGGTTCCCCCGATCGGCGGGGAAGGGATCGGCAGCGGCGTGGGGGTCGGCTGTCCGTGCGCGGGCACCTCGGAGGTGTCGATCGGTGCGGGCGGCGATGTCTTCTGCGGGCACCCGTCGGTGTTCGGGGTGGTGAACGGGGTGGTGGTGCTCGGCGCTGCGAGGGACGGCGCGGCCGTCGCTCCGATCACGGCGACGGCGAGGACGGCGCCTACACAGAGCAAGGCACGGCGAGTGATCTTCATCGCCGATGAGCCTAGCGAGCGGTCCGGTGATCGGGCAGTCCATCCCCGCGACGGTATTGACAGTATCTACTAAGTGAGAGCTACTATCAAAAAGATGTAGCTACCATTTCTGGAGGCGTCATGAAGAACGACTCGTCCCGTCGCTGGCTCGCCCTCGGCGCGCTGGCCGTGGCGATGCTGACGATCGGGCTCGATGTCACCGTGCTGACCGTGGCGCTGCCCACGCTCGCCGTCGACCTGAACGCGAATACCGCCGCGCTGCAATGGTTCAGCAGCGCCTACACGCTGGCGCTGGCCGCCGTGATGCTGCCCGCGGGCGCGCTCGGCGATCGCTACGGCCGCAAGAAGTTCCTGCTCGCCGCGCTGGTGCTGTTCGGCGTGGCGTCCATCGCGTGCGCCGTGGCCACCTCGCCCGGCGAGCTCGTCGCGGCGCGCGTCGTGCTCGGCATCGCGGCCGCGGCGATGATGCCGCTGTCGATGTCGGTGCTGCCCGCGATGTTCCCCGAACCGGCCGAACTCCAGCGGGCGCTCACCATCTGGATCACCTCCACCGCGATCGGCCTACCGCTGGGCCCGATCGTGGGAGGTTGGTTGCTGCGGAACTTCTGGTGGGGTTCGGTGTTCCTGATCAACGTGCCGATGGTCGTGATCGGTGCGTGCGCCGTCGCCGCGTTGGTGCCCGAATCGCGCAGCGCGCAGCACTTCCGGATCGATCTGCCCGGCGTCGCGCTGTCCGCCGCGGGCATGCTGGGGCTCACCTACGGCTTCATCCGGATCGGCGAGAAAGGCTGGGGCGACGGCCCGGCCTGGGCGATCATCGCGGCCGGTGTGCTGCTGCTCGGCGCGTTCCTGCTCTGGCAGCGCAGGACCACGCATCCGCTGGTCGATCTCGGGCTCTTCGCCGCCGACGGGTTCCGCTGGGGGACCGCCTTCTCGATCGTGGTGAACTTCGCCATGTTCGGCATGTTCTTCACCGTTCCGCAGTACTTCCAAGCGGTGCTCGGCGTGGACGCACTCGGCAGCGGCCTGCGATTGCTTCCGTTGATCGCCGGGTTGCTGGTCGGCAGCAGGCTGGTCGACAAAGCGCTGCCGAAACTGGGCGTGCGCGTGGTGGTGGCCGCCGGATTCGCGCTGCTGGCCGGCTCGCTGGCACTGGGGGCGTTGACCACCGTGGACAGCGGTTACGGCTTCGCCGCCCTGTGGTTGACGCTGCTCGGCGCCGGTATGGGGCTGGTGATGCCCGCGGCCATGGGCATGGCGATGGGTGATCTGGATGCCGAGCGCTCCGGGTCCGGCTCCGCGCTGTTGCAGGCGCTGCGCCAGGCGGGCGGCACCATCGGCGTCGCGGTGCTCGGCACCGTGCTGTCCACTCGGTACCGGTCGGAACTGGGCGAGCTGAACCGCGAACCGATCTCCGACGGCGTGAACGCGGGCGTCGCCACGGCGGGCAAGCTGGGCGATCCGTCGATGCTGCACCAGGTGCAGGTGGCCTTCCTCGGCGGCATGGGCGCGATGCTGTGGGCCTGCGCCGCGCTATGCGTGCTGGCGGCGGTGCTCACGGCGACCTTGGTGCGCACACGGCAACCCGCACGGGCGCCGGAGCCGGGTGCGGCAGAATCGATCCATGTCGGTTGAGCTACCCGCGAGCGGGACGGCGCAGGGTCTGCGCGAGCGGAAGAAGGAACGGACCCGCCGGACGATTCGCCTCGAGGCCTTCCGGCTGTTCCGCGAGCAGGGTTACAACGAGACGACGATCGAACAGATCGCCGCTGCCGCCGATGTCTCGCCCAGCACCTTCTTCCGCTACTTCCCGACCAAGGAACAGCTGGTGCTCGCCGACGACCTCGATCCGGCCATGATCGAGGCGTTGCGGCGTCAGCCGCGCGACATCGGGCCGATGGCGGCATTTCGTAACGCGGTGCTGGAGGTCTTCGGCAATCTGGCCGCCGCCGAGCTGGCGTTCGAGCAGGAGCGGCAGGCGCTGCTCTATCACGTGCCGGAGCTGCGCTCGGCCATCGGCCTGGAGATCATCCGCAGCATCGACCTCATCGCGAGCCTGCTGGCCGATCATCTCGGCCGGGCCGCCGACGATTTCGAGGTGCGAGTGGCAGCGGGCGCGATGGCGGGCGCGGCTCTCGGCATGGCGACGATGACGCCGTTGAACGTCGAGAACATCACCCGCACATTGGATTTCCTGGATGCGGGCATGCCGCTCGCGCCGAAGCGCGAGTCCTGAAAGTTCCCCGGCCGTACTATCACGCGCCTGCCGGACTGGCTTGCCGCAAACGGTCGGGCGTGTCGTCGTCCATGGTCGCGAAGAAGCCGCCGATCACGTCCTCGATCTCGGCGATCGAGTCCGCGCAGTAGAGAGTCGGCTGATAGTGGGTGATGTCGTAGGTCGCGGTACCCATCCGGGCGATGTCGAGCGGGCGTAGTTCGGCGTGCCGGAACTCCTCGATCTCGCCGTAGGACGACAGCAGGCCCGCGCCGTAGCACCGAATCTCGCCGCGCTCCCGGACGACGCCGAATTCCATCGAGAACCAGAAGACGTCGGCAAGGAATTTCAACGCGCGATCGGTGCTCAGGCGCGCCACCGCCGCGCCGACGGTCGCGTAGATCGCCGCGAAGCGCGGGCTGGCGATCTGGGTGGCATGCCCGATGATCTCGTGGATGGCATCCGGCTCCGGAGTGTACAACGGTGCGGAATGATGCCGGATGTACTGCGTGGAGTGGAAGATCCGATCGGCGAAGGAGCCGAAGAACTGTCGCAGCGGCACCAGTCCGGCGGCCGGTGCGTACCGGAATCCGGTCAGCGGGGCGAGCGCCGCGGACACCTCGTCCAATTGCGGGATGTGATCGGTGGGCAACGACAGCGCTTCGGCGGCCGTCAGCACCTCCGCGCTGGCGTAGGTGCGATGTTTGCGCGCGAGTTCGGCCGACACGATCCGCCACACCTGCTGCTCCTCGTCGGTGTAGGCGATGTGGGGTGTCGGCTTTCCCGGTGCATGGTCCAGTGCCAGCGCGGCGATGGCATTGCGCCGGGCCCGATATTCCGGATCGTGCACACCGGGGTGCTCATCGCTCAGGTGCACGGTCACGTCGCCGTCGCCGGTGCGGGTCACCGGCGAGTACAACTGCGCCTCGCTGAACATGACTCGATGCAAGCACCGCAGGCACCCGCCGACAACAAAAGCCCGTTCAGCTGAGCAATCTGCCTAGCTGAACGGGCTTTCCCGGGGCCATCCTGACAACCGAAGGCCGGGATCGGACGGCGTGCTGATCAGTGCGCGCCGTGCAACGAATGCACCACCGCGTGGCCTTTACCGCGTCCGATCATCCACTTGTTGACCGGCGTGGTCAGCACGAAGGCCACCGCCAAGGCGAAGGCGAGGGTGGTCCAGAACAGCACCGTGTCCAGGTGGGCGTCCATCGCGCCGGGAACGGCGAGGATCACGGCGTTGTCCACGATCTCCATCACCGTGATGGACACCGTGTCGGCGGCAAGCGCGGTGCCGACGGCGGCCGCCAACGGCAGGCCCGCGCGCAGCACGCCGCGCATGGTCAACGCATAGCCGAACACGAACGCCAGCACGATGGCCAGCACCATCGTCGAGGTGTTGTTCCAGCCCAGCGCGGTGCCGATCACCATGCCGAGGATTTCGCCGATGGCGCAGCCGGTGAGGCAGTGCAGGGTCGCCATCGCCGCCATCCGCCAGGTAGCGGGGCCGTGGTGCGCGCTGTGTCGTCCGGCGGGTGCGGCGTGCGAGACGTGTTCGGCCGACGGGTGGTGCCTGTGTTCCATGACTGGAACTATACCCCCGTAGGGTATTTGCGCAAGGCCGAGTTCTCGATTTGCCGGACATGAACGGGCGTTATGCCGCAAGATGGCGAAAGTATGAAGGAGGGCGCATGAAATCCGTGCGGATCGATCTCGACCAGGACCTGCTCGCCGCGGCCGCCGCCATCATGGGCACGTCGACCAGTGACGCCACCGTCAACGAGGCCTTGCGCCGGATCGTCGTGCACGAGCGCCAGCTGCACAATCTGCAGCGGCTCGCCGCGAAGATGTTCGTCGGGCTACCGGACGTCGCGGTGGTGGACCGCTAGGCCTTCTGGAACCGGTTATCTGGGAGAAGTGGGCCGCCGCTCCTCGAGAGCGCGCTGCCAGACCTCGTCGAACTCCCTGGCGTCGATCTGGAGTGCGGTGAACTCGGTCTCGGCGTTCAGTTCGTCCGGCGTGGGAACCGGGATCTGCCCGAGTTCGGTGGTGCCTGTGCCGCGACCGGAATCGGCCCAGTCGCGGTGGCCGTCCCGGAACACCTCGACCTTGCGCACCTCGAAACCGTCGTCGCCGATCTCGCTGAACAGCTCCACCGGCTCGTCGTCGAAATCGTGGTGCCATTGCGCCTTCAGGTACCACATCGCCCATCAACTCCCCAGTTCGTGACCGACTCGGTTGCCGAACCGCATATCAGCCAGCATATGGGTGTCGCGGGTCGGCGTCCCGCTGCTGAGCTGACGGGGTGGTCGGCCGAGTTTCCCGCGAGGTGAGTGGTCGCGGTCGAGTGCTGGCCGGAGTGTCGGTGGCCCCTGGCAGAATCCCGGGCACTGTTGGCGTGACCGAGGGGTGGGAGTCATGGCGGTCTCTCTAGTCGACGTGCCGGTGACGCAGCGGCCGCGTGAACGGTTGCTGGCGCTCGGGCCGCACGCGCTGAGCGACGCGGAGCTGCTCGCATTGCTGCTACGCCAGGGCAGGCGCGGTGCGAGCGCGCTGGACCTGGCGGTGGAGTTGCTGGTCGAGCACGGCGGTCTCGCCGGGCTGGCGTCCGCGCGGCCGGAGGAGTTGTCTCGCCGGGCGGGCATCGGCGTCGCGAAGGCCGCCGCGATCATCGCCGCCTTCCACCTCGGCGCACGAGCACGTGGCAGGCCGGACACGTCGATCCGGCTCACCAGCCCCGCCGACGTGGCCGCCGCCGCCCTCCCGCTGTTCACGGGCGCCCGGGTGGAGCGTCTTCTCGTCCTGGTCTGCGACGCCCAGAATCGCCTCCGTCAGAAGGTCTTCGTCGCCGAGGGCGCTGTCGACCAGGTCGTCGTCCCCGTCCGGGAAATCCTGAACACCGTCCTGCGCCACGACGGCCGAGCCTTCGCCATTGTGCACAACCACCCTTCCGGCGACCTCACCCCCAGCCCCGACGACCGCCACACCACAACCCTCCTCACCGAAGCCGCCCACACCGTAGGCCTCCGCTTCCTCGACCACGTGGTCATCGCGGGGGAGAGGTGGACGAGCGCACCGAAGTTCGCTTGACCTTCTCACTGTGTCAAGGCTTTCACTGGCTGTCGGAGGTGGTCCCCATCAATTCGACACACAGCAATACACAGCACACCCGGCTGCTCGACGCATTGGCGGCCGCGAATTCGTCGACGCGGCTGCAGGCGGCGCTGGCGGTAGGCACGCATCCCGAACCCGGTTTCATCGATGCGCTGGTAGAGCGGTGCGCGATCGAGCCGGACTTCTTCGTGCGGGACATGCTCACGTGGGCCCTGACTCGGCTCCCGGCGGAGCTCACGGTGCCGAGACTGCTCACGGAGGTGCGTTCCGAGCGTGCGCAGGCCCGGAGCCAAGCGTTGCACACGTTGTCCAAGATCGGCGATCCGAGCGCGTGGCCGGCGATTACGAGCTCGTTGCTCCAGGATGCCGACGTTGAAGTCGCGCGAAGTGCCTGGCGTGCTGCCGTCGTTCTCGTGCCCCACGAAGCGACGGAATGGCTGGGCGCGGAGCTGGCCAGGCAATTCGGCCGGGGAGACCGGGAGGTACGGTTGAGCTTGAGCCGCGCTCTGGTCGCGCTCGGGGAGGTGGTCGAGCCGGTCCTCCGGACCGCGATGGCTGATCCCGATCCAACGGTGCGGGCGCATGCGCGCGCCACGGAGCGGCTCCTGCGCGATCCGGACGCCGGATTCGACCTCGCCGTCGACGAGGCACGGCGGGTCGTCGCGCTCGGCCCGGATCGGGAGGAGACGACTGCGTGCTGATCGGTGAGGTGGCGCGCCGCTCGGGAGTGAGCGCCCGCATGCTCAGGCACTACGACTCACTCGGGCTGGTCCGACCGACCGGCCGCACCGTGGGCGGTTACCGGGAATACTCGCCGGAAGACATCCGGCGGATCTTCCATGTCGAGGGCCTGCGCTCCCTGGGGCTGTCACTGAGCCAGATCGGGCGCGCTCTCGATGATGCCGCATTCACCCCGTCCGCGCTGGTCGGAGACCTCATTCGGAAAGCCGGAGAACGACTGGACCGGGAGCGAGAACTCCTGGAGCGGCTTCGTGCGGTCGATTCCACCGAGCCCTCCCGCTGGCAAGACGTCCTGCGCATCATCGAACTGCTGCACGGACTCGGTTCGCAGAGCCCCGCCCGGCGGCAGCAGGCCGTCTTGGCGCCGGCCGAGGACGTAGCGGTGCCTGCCGAACTGCTGGCCGAGGCGGTGCTCACCGAATCCGATCCGTATGTGGCCGGGGCTTTGCGGTGGGCGCTGGCACGGGCCGGCGGTGACGGGGTGGCGAGCGTGGCGTCCGGCCTGGGCTCCGAGGACGTCGACGTCCGGCGGCGCGCGGTCCTCGCGCTCGCCGAGCTGCCGGGCGACGAGGCGACCGCGGCGCTCACGGACGCCCTCGAGGACCCGGACACGACGGTCCGCAGACACGCTGCTCTCGCCCTGGGTGGGCGCGGCGTGACCCGGGCCGTGCCCGCGCTTGTCGACACGGTGGTCGAAGGCCCGAACGATGTCGAGGCGGCCGAACTCTTGGGAACGCTGGCGCAGGACGCGGAGTGGGCGGATCGGATCATCAGTGCGCTGGCCGAACAGCTCACCGCATATGCGGCGGACTCGGCGGTGCGAATCCGACTGACCCAGGCGCTCGCTGAAATGCCGGGGACCATCGCGCTGGACACCCTGCGGCAACTGTCCTGCGATGAGGATCGCGCCGTGGCGGCCATAGCGTCGGCCCTCGTGGAAACGCTCGTAGCACGACCGGGCGAGGAGCCGGGGCAACCCTGACCGTTCTCACGGTGTGGTGTGGCCGATCCAGTGGAATCCCTTCAAGAAGTCGGCCGCGTGCATTCCCCTCGGCAGGTGGCGGTCGATTTCGGCGAGGGTGGGGTAGCGGTCGTTCGGTGAGGCGTCGTTCGGTGGGTTATCCAGTTCGTCGAGGAGTTGTCGCAACTCCCGGGTGATCACAGCGTCCGCTTCCAAGGCGAGATCCGCACGGATGCGGCTGCTCAGCGCCCGCATGCCTGCGGCGAGATGGTCGGGATCGGTGACGCCGTTCCAGTCGAGGTCGTGCCTGATCGCGGCGCGAGCCCCGCGGCGACCGTGCACCGTGAAGGTCACATCTTCCACCTCGGACCGACGGAGGTAAGCGCGGAGTGGGGAGACGACCTGGTCACCGGCTCTGGTGTGGGCTTGCCATGGTTCTATCCACAGCTTGTCGAATCGTGCGGTGAGCCAGCCGTTTTCGTCGAACTCGATGGAGAGATCCAGATCGCCCGCCTCGGCCGGATTCTCGCCACGGCTGACGAACACGCCGCGGATCCGTATCCCGGAGATGGACTCGTCGTCGGTGCGCAGATAGTTGACACGGGTCAGCCGGAGCTCGAGCTCGAGGCCGTACTCCCGTTGCAGGCCGGACAATCTCGGTAGCAACTCGCTTTCGGCCGGGGGTTCGGCGAGCAGATCCGGGATGGCCGGCACCTCCGACAGATTCGGGTCCGGTGCGACGGTGGTCCGCCGAGTCGAGTGCGTTGTGGTGTCGAGACCGGTGCTCGGCAGGTCGGGGCGGGGCCGGCTCGGGTCGGCTGCATGCAGCATGAGGTCGCGGACCTGCTGATAGGTCAGTCGCGTTCCCCGTGACGGCCACTGCCCGGTCGTCTCGGCGTAGCTCCACAGGGCGAGGTAGTCGGAGTAGAAGCGACGTGTCAGGGGGCCGGCTGTGGCGGGGTCGATGCTGATCTTGCGCACGAAGTATCGGGAGTCGGTGTACAGCGAGTCGAGGGCGGCCATGGCGCGCAGCCGCTGGAACTCCCGAACTCCGGATTCACCGTGCTGGTCGCGAATTTCGTCCTCCACCATGATCGTCACCCGGGCCAGGGCCTCCGGCGGCCATGAGTTCCAGAAGACGGTCACGTAGTCCCACAACCGGTGCCGGACGCCGGTGAGATTCCAGTTGTCGAGGCGTACTTCGCCGTCGGGCCGGACCCACAGGTTGCGGAAGGTGGCGTTGCCGTGGCTCAGCCCGGCCGTCCAGGTGGTGTCGCCCGGCACCCAGATCTCGTGCGGCAGCGGTACTCGCATGCTGTGCAGGAACGGATGAGATTGTTCCTGCTTGATCCGCTGCATGCTCAGGTACAGCTGTTCCTGGTCGGCTACGGTGCGGACCGACAGATCGTCGGGCAGCTCGACCGCCTGCAACCGCCGCAACTGTCGGAGCAGCGCACGCAAAGTCCGTGGCCAGTCCGGGTCACCGGTCGTGGGGACGCGGCCGGGGCCCATTTCGCGGAACGAGTAGTCGTCGGAGTGGGCCATCGTCGTCGGTACGTCGACACCTGCCTGCCGGGCCAGACCTTCCGCGCGTTCGTCGTCCAGGGCGACCTGGTCGACGAGCCGGTCTCCGGCGAGCAGTTTCGGATGCGTGGGATTGGCGGCCAGATCCTTGTCTCCAGGCGTGGCGACGATGCGCCGCACCTTCACCGGCTTTCCGCTGCCGTCGGTGACGCACCAGACCTCCGTGTAATGGCCGGCGACATCGGGGGAATTCGTCACGACGGTGATCAGCATGCGGGCCGCATCGTCGAGCTGCAAGCCGCCGTCGTGGACCGGTTCGGCGATGTCGAGCAGGTAATCGGTGCCCTGCGGGCGGCGCAGGGCAGGGCGGAATGTGATCGGGGTGGTCGGCAGCGCCGGATCGGTGAGGTCCTTGTACGCCCATCGCCGGGCGAACCACGCACTCGGCCCGGCCTGCCCGCCGGGCTCGGCGACCCAGCTGTAACCGCACCGCGCCGCTCGGACGCCGTCTTTGCGCGAAACCTCGACCTCGATCGCATCGGCGCCCATCCGCCGGGCCAGGTCTTCGGCTGGTCCGAGGAGGTACGGGCCGCCGTAGTCGGCGGCGAGGCGATCGAGGTCGGCGCCGATGGGTTCCGGGCGTGCGGTGACTCGTCCGTACTCGTCGAGGTCGAAACGCACGGTGATTTCGCCGTATTCGCGGGTGCCGTCCATCAGCACGGTGCGCAGCCGAATGCGGCTCACCACGCCCGGGTCAGCGTCATCGAGCGACTCGTATTCCGCCGCGAGAGCTTCCAGCCTGGCAGGTCCGTCGGCACACCGCAGGGTGGCGATGGCTTCGGACAGGCCGGCCTCCGCTGCGGCGCGGTCGTGCCCGATCGTGGCCCGCATCAGCAACTCGCGCACCGACAGCCGCGGCAGCCAGGACGTGTCCGGATCCGTCGCCTGGGTAACCGGTTCGACGGCTGCCGATCGGTCGGTAGCCGAATCCGACGCCGTCAGGTGGTTTTCGCGTTGCCGTACGAATTGGCGAGACCATCGCTGCAAGAGGCTACGCACCTGGATCTCATCCGGTGCCCGTCGACCCGCGGCCGCGAACACGACCTTCAGGTTGCGGTGCAACGCATCCGTCGCGTCGGCGAGGAAACTCGGGTCGCGGGCGATTAGCAGCGGCAACCGGAAGCTGTCTCCGGCAACGGATTTCCATGCTTCCAGCACCAGATATCGGTCGAAGTCCGCAGCAGCGTCCGCGCCGTGGTCGCGCCGCAGCCGCGCCCGGCACCAGTTCATGACCTTGTTCCGGACGGTGGGGGTAGGCCACGGGTTCCTTGTCGCGAACGCCACGTAATCCCACACCGGCGATCCCGGCTGGGTCAGTTCCAGGTCGAGCAGCCCGGCCCCATCGGGGCCCAGCTTCATGTTGAGGAAGGTCGGATCGCCGTGCAGTACACCGAGCTGGATATCGTCGTTCGTTGCGGGCCGCACGGCGAAGATCTCGTACAGGCCGGGCAGACCCAGTTCGCCGTGCAGCCGATCATCGGTGTCGAACTCCAGGGGGATCCGTGCCACCTCGCGAACCAGTCGCTGCTCCCATTCGACGCGGGTGGTGGGTACTTGTTGCTCGGGTTCGGCCTCGGCCCAGTGCTCGGCGTGCAAGGCGTGCAGGCGATCGAGCGCCGGGAACACGGTCTCCGCGACGTCTTGCCACGGATCATCCGGTGTGGGGTGTTCCCCGTCGAGGTACTCGTGGAACAGGTAATGCTCGGGATAGGACTCCTGGGCACCGACGTGATACAGCGCCGGTACCCGGACACCGGCCTTCCGGCACAGCTGGACCGCGGCGGATTCCCCGAACGTGAGGCCGATCCGGGGATCGAAATTGGGATTCGGCGTATTGATCGACGCCCGGATGACAACCTTCCGGCCGTTCAGCTCGAAGATCCAGACCCCGTGATGATTCCCGGCGAAGTGGGCTCGGTTGCGGAACAGCGTGGTGAGAAGTTCGATGTCGGTTCCGGTCAACGCGGGATCCTCGGTCTCGGCACCGATGGACGCCATCCGGGCTGTCGGTCGCGGAGCCGCACCGGGGAGTGGATCGGAAACGTCCGTGGACGCACTGTCCAGCACGCCCCACCACCTGCGGTCCTGCGGCCACTGCTGTGATGACGGCTCGAGATACGCGGCCAGCTCCGTGAAGGTCGGTCGTGCCTCGGCGGGCCGGTCGAACCGGTCGAGCATCGGGTCGGCGATGAGTTCCCGCGGGTCGGTGCTCAGCAGGTGCGCCGTGCTCTCCCGCGATTCGGCCAGATGGTCCGGATCGGAATCCAGCCGAAGACCGTGCTGTGCCGCAATCGTGAAGCCGGTCGGGCCGTTGACGGGCACGATGACCCGGCCATCCGTGCCGACACACTGGCGCAGTTGCGGAACGAAGTGCTGCGCGAAGTGTCCGCCCGCGAAGGCCGGGTCGACCACCAGGTGGTCGAAAGTCACCGTGACCCGGCCATTTTCGTCTCGGCGAACATGGAAACGCATATCGCCCGCTTCATCGACGCCCGGTAGGCCCTCGGCGGCTCCGCCCTGGCTGACATGGAAACGCATGTCGCCCGATTCGCCGACGCGCCACGTGCCCCCGGCGACAATGGTGGCTGATACGGTCAAGCACCGATTCCCGGCGTTGTCGGTGTACCGTGCGGCGGTCGGTGTCACGGCGTAGTCGCGAGGACCGTACCGTCGATCCAGCAGACCGTTCACGACAGCCAGGAGTTCGGTGTCGCCTGCGACCTCGGCGGCCGGCAGAGCCGGATGCGGACGTGCCGTGGGCGCGACGGCCTCCGGACGTTCCGCGGATGATGGTGCCTGCCGGATCGGCTGCGCCGCAGGCTCATTCGGCAGCGTCGGCAGCCCCTGCCTCGCGCACACCTCGTTCACTGCTTCCAGCATCAGCGTGCGAACGACATTCGGCGACTCCGGCTCCCATCCGCGCAGGCGGCACAGCCGTCGATAGTCGGAGTAGAACCGTCCGGTGAGCCGGTCGGCCTTGCCGGCATCCTCCGCGATCTGCTGGACGAAATTGCGCGAATCGGCGTAGAGCGAGTCGAGGCAACCCATTGTCAGCAGCCGATCCAGTTCCGCTTCGGCGCCCGGTCCGACCAGCCCGTTGGCCTCGAGATCGCGAACCTCGGTTCTGATCTTGTTCTCGACCTGTTCGGCGATCTCCGGCGGCCAGTTCGACCACAGCATCGTCACGTAATCCCACAGCGGGTGGGTGACGGCGGCATTGTCCCAATCGATCAGCGTCGCGGTGTCGTTCTCGTCGTCGATTCGCAGGTTGCTGAGCGTCATGTCGTTGTGATTGAGGCTCGGCCGCCAAATCGCGTCGTCGGTATCCGGCGACCAGGCCTGATGCGGGGCGAGGCGGAACAGCCGATCCAGCCAGGGCGCGCGGCGACGGTAGTTGCGGCGCTGCTGATCCAGGTAGAGGTGGAGGTGTTCGGTCACAGGCCGCACCTGCAGATGCGGGGGTAGCCGCATATCCAGCAGACGTCGCTTCGCCTCGAACATCTTGTTCAAGATCAGATCCCAGTTCGGATCATCCGGCTCCGGGGTGCGTCCGTCGGCATACTCCTCCACGTAGTAATCGCGCCACCGGTATACCCGTGCCGGAACATCGGTCACAGTTCCGGCAAGCTGCACGGCATCGGGTGCATCGAACGGAAGCCAATGGAACCAGCGGACATTCCGGTGCGACGGATCGGGGTTGCGGGTGAGGTCTTTTTCACCTGTGGTCGTCGGCAGTACCTGGTGCACGACTATCCGGTTGCCGTTGTCGTCTCGATAGCGCCACGTCCGCTTGTTGTTTCCCTCGTAGTCGGGTGCTCGGAGTCGGGCCCGCAGGATCTGCCTGGCGGCAACCTTCGAGTCCAGGGTGCCGCGGCCTTCTCGTTTGATGTTGTCCAGCAACGTTTCCTGTGCGGGCGGGTCCGTGGGGATGGCTACGACCGGCCGCGCTTTCGGCTGGCTCCATTCGATATCCGCGGCAGTAGGTGCGTCGGCCATGTCGATGCACGCGGCCCACGGTGCGAGGATCTCCTCGAGCGGAACGCCGGCGTCGACCAGCCCGGCATCCCACAGTTCCCTCAGCGTAGGGAGGTCACCTGCTCGCAACCTTCGGCCTATTTCTGCGACGCCGGGCGGGACGGTCGGCACGCGCTGTTCGAGGTCGTCTATGGCGTCGCACAAGGCCTCGCGGATTGCTTCTCTCTCACCGGGATGCTCCCTGTTCAAGTCGAATCCGGCCCGAGCCGCAGCCGCCCAGTCACTGACCAACGCCGCCCGGAGCCGGTCCGCGCCCGCGTCACGAACGAAGTCGAGCACGAGAGGTTCGACCTTCTGGGCTTCCAGGTCGCCGACGCAATCTGCGACCATCCGGCCGGAGGCATCCGTGACAAAGGTGAAATAGACCTCGCCGCTGATGCGTGTGCCTTCCACGACCGCAGCCGTGACGACGGCGGTGAGGAAGCCCTCCGGGGAGCCCAGCCACCGCAGCCTGACCGGCTCCAGCCGTCGCGGTCCGTCCCAGCGTTGCACGGCGGCCAGTGCCGCCGACTTGTCCACATCGTGGTGACCGGCACCGAGCTCCCTGTCGGCCGTGTGCAGCATCCGCCGCATCCACCGGCGTGGTTCCGTCGCGCGAGCCGGCGGAATCTCCCAGGCAGTCGTCGCGGCGGCGGACGTGTCCAGCAGTTCCAGCTCACGTAGCGCCCATTCCGCCAGCAGATCGTGAACCGCCTCCTCGGAGATGGGGTCCTGCCCGGCGGCGCGGCGGACGAGGGCGACGTTCCGGTAGAAGTCCGGAAGCACCTCCTCGATTGTCGCGAACCCTGTGGCGATCTTCTTGGGTAACCGGTAGGCATCGCCGATGATCGACTTGCGTGCCTCCAGCTGCACGTAGCGCTCGAAGTCCGCTACCAGTTCGTCACCGACACCGTCTCCGTATAGGTATTGCAGAATCGTGCGGATTTCGGAGTGCACAGCACGTCGTTCGGCGTCGTCGGCCCAGTCGTTCACGAGGTAATACCGGGCCCAATCCCATGCGATGGGCGCGTATTGCGCGAGTTTCGAATCGGTGAACCCGATGCGGCCGTCGGCGCCGCGCCGCATCTTGCGGCGGATCGGGTTGCCGTGCGTGAAGCCCATCAGCTCGCTGCCCTCGTTGACGAGCGTCGGCTGCCACAAGACGAAGAGCGGGACGCCGCCGATCAGCGTGTCCAGCCTGTGGTCGAAGTCGCCGTGCTCCAGTGCCAGCACCCGGCGTTCTTGCTTCCGGTCCCATAGATGCTTCGTGTGGGGAGTGGAGGACAGGCCGTGTAGTCGAGACAACTCGAGGAAGACGTCCTCGGTTGTGCGGTCCCAACCCTCGTCCGGCAGGACTTCATCGCCCGCGATGTGCTCGTGAATCGTCACGCGGGTCTTGAAATCCAGTGCCATCGGCGACGATTCGGAGTCATAGAGCAGCCGCGGGCCGCGCACCCCGGCCTGGTGGAACAGGTCCGACGCTTCCGCCGCCGGCACGGCCAGCGAGTCGAGATCGAAGCCCAAACGCTCCGCCTCGTCCAGGTACACCCGGACCGTCACCATCGGTGCCGAGGTCGCCCCCGGTCCGGCGGGCAGCGGCAGATGCCAGACACCGCATTGGTTTTCGGACTCGTGCGGCGAGGTCACGCGGACCTGTTCCATCAATCCGAGCACCTGCTCGCGAGTGAGTCGTCGGTCCAGGCCCGAAGGGGCGGGCTCGGCCGCGACCGCCGGTGGTGCACAGCGTTCGCTCAGCCACTACGGCGCGTTCTCGACCGGTGCGAGGCCCGCGCGCGACAGCAGGTCGCGACCGGACAGTTCCGCGGCGCCCACGTCGTCGGCCACCTTCACCCGCAGCACATCGGCGCCGATGCCGCGCACGAAGTGCCGAACCAAGTCGAGGAACGACCCTCGTCCTGTGCCGCCCCGAGCGGACCGATACTCCGGTAGGAAGTCGCCGGCCGGGCCGGGCTCGACGTAAGCCGTGACGATTCCGGAGGCATCGAGCTCGAAAATCAGGTCTGTATCGCCGAATTCAGCTTGATCGATCATCACCGCGGCGCGCATGCGGAGGCGTACCGCCCCCTCGCGGGCGGGGTCCGGCTCGTAGGCGGCGCCAGTCACGTTCAGTCTGTGTGTTCTGCGCTGTGTCTGTGTCGCCGGAGGCTGGATAGCGATGCTCAACTCGACCTGCCGTCGGTTCTCCAGCAATCTTCGAATCGAAGACCCGAGCCGCGGTGGGAGCGGCTCATCGAGTGCCGGTGTCATATAGGCGTCGAGGTTCGACGGCCGTCCCCGGGACAGGTGCCTCGTGAAGGCTTCGAGCACACGCTGACCTTCGTCCTCGGGTACCGGTCGATGTTCCGTTTCCCGACGCAGGCCGGCCACGTACTCGGACCCGGCGCTGAGCTTCCCACGATTCAGGAGGGCCCGGCCGATGGCCGCTTCGCGGCGCACGAAGGTGAGGTTCGTGGAAAACGCCGACACCAGATCGGTGTACCGGCCCGGGTCGGTAGCGATGTCCGTGGGCGCCTGGAGTGCCTGGCGGATGGCCGCGATTCGTGCTTCGACCGCGAGGTAGCGGTGGAAGTCGGCTTCCCCGGCGCCGTAGTGCCGTTGCCGAATCTGCTGCATGCACCAGTTGAGCACCTGCGGCCGTACCTCGGGCGGCCAGGGATTGCGGACGGCGAATGCCGCGTACACCCAGGCGGGTGGGCCGAATGCGGTGTGATTCTCATGCGATCCCGCCTGTGCGCTGTCCCGGACGAGGCCGTCGAGTATCGGCGGGCTGTGCAGGCCGACAGGCTGCGCGCCGTCGTCCTCCGGATCTTCTCGTGACCAGAACATCTCGGACAACGGCGGCAGGCCGAGCAAGCCCGATCCCGATTCCGTCCCCGGGCCGGGGCGTAGGCCCGCGAGCCTCGCCTCCGCACCGCGCACCGCACGGCGGACATCCCGCTCCCAGGCGGCGCGAGTCGTCGTCACCGGCGGCTCGCCCTCCGGGATGTGCTGTGCGAAAAGCTGTTCGGCGACATCGCCGCGAAACGACAGATCCTCGCCCACCAGCTCGGCAACCCCCGCCGGGGTACCGGTGGCGTGCCCGGGAACGACGACATCGCGGCCCTCGGCGTCGTCGTCGTAGGGGCCGAGGTCGATCGCGACGGGGTCCTGGGGGGTGCCGGGAGTCGTCCCTGTATCGGTGGGGCCGTCCGGCAAGTATCCGGGGTTGGGGCGCCAGTACTGCGGTAATTCGTCGGCAAGTGCGGCGAAATTGCCCCGCCAAATCTGCGCGGGGATCTCGAAACAGCCCATGACGCGATCGCTACGCAGGCCTCCCGGCCAGTGCACGGAGACGACACCGCCGTTCTCGTCCACCACTCCGAATCCGCCGGGCGCGTCGACGACGTAGATCTGATGGACGAGGGTCCACTCCGAGGTCTCGTCGTCCACCAGCACCGATTCGCCGTAATCGGCGGCTCGATTCACCCGCACCGTCGTGTAGACAACCCTGCCGTCGCGCTGTGACAGCGGGACGAACCCGTTCGCCCACAGGTCGCTGCGCGGACGTGTGTCGCCACGGAACAACAGCCCTCCGCCGATACGCCACCCCGATTCCGGATACTCCTCCTGGAGCTCTTCCCACCTCCGACGGATCGCGTCCAGGTCGACATCCTGCTCGACGGCCGCGGCGAGCAGCACACTGTCCGGCAGCTGCGCGGCCGGTTGCCATTGCACGGGTACCGACGGGCCGTCGAGGATCCGCCGTACCACCTGAGCGCCGTCGAGCGGATGCACAGGAGCGTCGGCCGGCGGACCTTCGGCAGAATTATCGTCCTCGGCGTCTTCGTCGAGGTCGATCGCGACGGAGTCGACGCTGTTGCCGGGGGTCTTTGTGTTACCGCGGGTGCTCGACGTGCCCGGGAAAATTCCGGATTCCGGCGAACTTTGCGGGTCCCGGTCGGAGTCCCCAGGCCCGCGGGCGGGCTCATCAACCGTGGGCGGGCCAGGGACGGGCCTCGCTACACCCGGTGCGCCGGGGCGGGATCCGGTGTAGTGGCCGTCGGTGCGGAGGAAGTGGGCGTCGATATCGGGAGGTCGGTTGCGGTGGCTCGCGGGTACCGTGAGTCGGTTGGTCAGTGCGTGGATGCTCTTGGTGACGTCTCGGCCGGATTGCCCGTCGACGTAGCGGATGCTGCCGTGGTAGTTGACGACGTTGACGGTGTGGCCTTGCGAACCTCCGAAGGGTTGATGGCGGTAGGCGATGATGCCGCGTGCCAGGTGGCCGGCGTCGAGGAGTTGCTGTTCGAGGTCGGTCCAGCTCTCGACGTGCTGGAACGTCGTGTCGTAGTGGGCCTGGATGAACCGGACGTGGGATCGACTGTCGTCACCGGGTACTCGTCCTGTTTCCGACGGTTCGGCGACGATGTCGGGTCGCCCGCTGAGCCGGAGGTCGGCGGCGAGGGTGCACTCGGCGCTGATGTCCCGGTTGCGCAGTGGGTTGATGCCGCGGATCCGCTCGAGCAGCGGGTCGTCGGGCGCGGGCTCCACCGGGGTGGGTGACGGTTGCGCCGCGCCGCTGTCCACGGCCGGTCGATCGGTGTCACCATCGGGGGATTGCGTGGGTTCGGCGTCGAGCGACGGTTGTGCTGCGACATCGGTCGTCTCCGTACTCGCACCGGGGCTGGAGAGGAAACGGCCATGCAGGTGGGCGGCGAGCTTCTGGATCAGTACTCGGCCCTGGCTGCCAACTATGCCGAGCAGGTACTGGTCGATCACCTCGAGCATGTACTCGTCGACCGACCGGCTTCCGATCATCGAATAGAGTCGGGCCGCGAGATATCTGGTGCGCAGATACTCCGGCGACTCGCGGTCGAAACCGCGGCAGCCGGGGAAGTGCAGTGCCGACCACAGGTCGTTCTTGCGGTGCTGCTCCCAGAATTCGTATTCCTCGGGTGTGAGTACTTTCCGCATCTGGACACGGTCGCCGTCGAGCATCGGTCTGCCAGCCAGGTAGGACATGGTTCCCGTCGCGATCGACAACAATTGCGGCAGTTCATCGAGCGATGTGTCACGCAGGTACCGCTGGAACGGCATGGCCCGATCGACGGCGGCGCTGCTGGTGGGTCCTTCCGGCTCGTCCTCCGGCATGGTCCGGAACTTCCAGACGGTGATCGTCTCGTTCCCCTGTATTCGCTTCTGCTGTTTGAACAACAGCGGGCCGTGGTCGGAAATACCTAGTAGCTGTTCGGCTTTCAAACCGGTGGCGACGACCAGCGCGAGTGTCAGGTAGATGGGGGAGCGTCGCAGCAAGCGCTTCAGTTCGAAGGCATCTTTGGCGGTGAGTTCTACGGTTCGCAGCGCGGCGCGGTCGCCCTTGCGCAGCGCCCGGAGCCACTGCCCGCGGTTGGCGACCCAATCCGGCCCGGACGGTTCGGCGGCGTCGGGAATCGGCATGTTCTCGAGGTAGGCGAACGGACGATTGCCGTCCTTGTCGCGGAAGGTCAGCAGTTCAGCGATGAGCTGCTCGATTTCGGCGGCCTCCGCCGGAGCGAAGCCGTCGTTCAGTGCGCGGGTGCGGGCGGCCCGCCTGCGTTCCGGATCGGTGACATGAAGCGCCGGACCGCGGCCCCCTCGGGCCGGCCGATGTTCGGCGCGGGTGGCCTCGGCGCCACGACCCGCGGTGATCAGGCCGATATTGTCCAGCGACTCGGTCGGCACCCGGGCCTCGATATCGGCATACGAGTTGTAACCCTGATGGACCTGCATGCGCTTGCGGAACTCTGGTGTCTTCGGTGGCTCCGCGGTGACCCGCACCGCTCCCCAGGACTCGCCGGCCGGATCCGGTCCCAGACCGCGGTTGAGGAATCGGCCGCGCCGGTCGGGAGCGGTGGCGCCGAGCCAGGCGATGGGATCACGGGTCGCCGTCAGCACGTAGACGTTCTCGGCCCCGATACCGAAGTCGGTAGCCCGAGTCATCGGACCCGCGCCCGGGGAGGCCGTCAGAACCACCTGGTCGATCTCGCCGGCCAGCCGAGCGTCCCGGCCCGCGTAGCACACGGTCGTGGAGCCGTAGCTGTGTCCGAGGAGAGTGTGCAGTCGTGGCAGCGCGGTGCCCCGATGCTCTGCCAAAGACTCGCGAGTGCTGTTGTAGGACACGGTATCTCGCGCCACGACATAGCCCCCGACTTCGGCGAACCGGTGATAGAGGGGATCGAACGGGAGAACCGGCACCGTTCCCTTCAGCAGTTTGGTCGGGTGTTCGTAGCCGATATCGATGATGGCCGCCACGGTCTCTTCGGGTGCATACCGTGAGGTCATCTCGTATTGCGCACCCGCAAACCCGTATCGGTACAGCAGTGACCGCAGCGTGGTCCCGAAGCCGCCGACATGGCGGGTGACGTTCGTCGCTTCGTCGGCGTCCCCGATGGAGACGGAGATCCGGCCGTTGCCGTCGTATTTCTCGGCGTCGTAGGCGAGCAGTTGTACCGGCGGCGACCCGAAGTCCTCGACGCGGCGTTCGATTTCGGCCAGTTGATCCCGGGTGGTCTCCAGGTTGAGCAGATGCGCCTTCTCCGCGGCGGTGAGTCCGCGGTGCCCGATGATCCGGCGCAGCTGTGTGAGCTGCCGGGTGATCGACCGGCGATTGGCGTAATCGCGCACGGTGTACGGGATGCCGTCGGTATTGCCGATCAGGGCGGGGTGTACCGCCACCATCCCCGCCTGCTGTTCGGTGGACAGCGAGAACCACCAGCGCGCATTCCTTCCGGCGCGGGCCCGGGCAGCATCGACTACCTCATCGGGGTCGACGCGCTCGACCAGCGACCGCAGTGTCGCGTGCTCGCCGAACTGATGGTGCAGTGCGGCGATTGCGCGCGCCGCGTGCTCGTTCTCCTGTCGGGTGGGGTGTGGATCGGCTGGAAGCGTGGATCCGTCCGCGCCCTCGGCGGTGCCGAAGGCCCAGCGGGAGTCGGGAGTTGGTTCGACTGTGGCGGGCGGGAATTCCGTCGGATACGGGCGTGCTTGGGGCGCATCCTTATGGAACCCGATGACGAGTTCGGCTTCGAGTCTTATTTTGCCGTCGACTTCGGTCGGCTCGGTGAGCAATACGAGAGTCGATCCCCGTGGGGCGATGATTTCTCGTTCGCGGTACTCACTCTCGTCCGCGGTGTCCATTGCCGAAACCGACTCCACGGCGATCAGCGCCGATCCGGCATCCGCGTAGACGACGACCTCGACATCCTGGTCCGCGAACACCTCATCCGACAGTGAAAGCGACGTGTAACCGGAGTCGGTCGATCGGTGACCGAGCAAGTTGTCGGTGCGACCGAAGACCCGCACGAGATCGTCCAGCTTTCGAATCATCGTGACCGGTCCGGTGGATGGAAGGGCGTTCCGGAATGCCCAGTCCATCCGGTTGATCTGGGCGGCAATGATGTCGGCTTCTTCTCGGAACCGAGCTTCCGGCCAGCCGAGGCTTGCTCCGGCCGCGAGGACCTCCTCCCGAGTCACCTCCCGTCGTGCTAGTTCGATTCGCTGATGCGGAGTAAGGTTTCGGCCCATTGCGCGTAGTGGCATGTTGGGCCCGGCGAATTTGGTGTATTCCCGGAACGCGTCGATGATCTCGTCCGCGCGATTTCCCGTCGGGTCATGTGCCAAATGCGCCCGGCCCATGCCGTTCCGGATGCGCGCGAGGGCCGCATCGCCTTCGACGGCATTCCTCCGGAACCACTCCAGCCTCGCTCGGAGTGCATTCGCGTCGGCTCGATGCCCGTCGACCGCCGGGTCGTTCGGCTGTGGCTCGGGGAGCAGGTCGATTGCGACTGGGTCGATGCGGTTGCCGACCGGTCGGTTGTTCGTCGGTGTGGACCGGTTCTGTTCCGGGCCGGAAAGGCTGTCGGATTCCGCTGAGCTGAGGTTCTCGGCTCCGGTCCGTGGCTGCGGCGTAGCGGGTTTGCGGCCTGGTCGTCCCGCCTGGGTGATATCCGGGATTGGGCCGAGAGTTTCGTCCGCCGATTGCAGTGCCTCGGCCAGCCCTGTGTTCTGGTCCGGGTGAGGCTTGCGCAGTTCGAACCATACGGCTTGGTGCCAGCCGTCCTCATGGCGTTTGAACAGCTCGATGCCGGAGCGCATCGGCGTCGAAGCATCGACTGCCGCAGCCCGTCCGGGAAGGACAGCGAGACCGGAGCGGGTCGGGATACCGCCTCGCGCGTTCCGCGGCATCGAGGGGGCGTGCGTGTCGAGCAGCGTCACGCGCAGCCGGTCATCGGTTGTCTCCGCCATGAGGTGGACTCGGCCGCGGCGGTGTTCGGCGGCGTCGGTCACCATGGCCGTGAGTTCGGTGCACGCGACGTTCACTTGTTCGGCGGGCCAGCCGTCGAGCTGTTCGGCCAGCCAGGACGCGGCTTCCGATGCCGCGTTCGGGCTGTATCGGCCCTCGGGCTCGGCACGAATGATTCGCTCGGCCCGTTGGGCCGACTGCGCCACTGTCGTGGGTCGGCCGGCCGCGACGGAAATGTCCTCGGTCGGCGCCGTTTCGCTGCCCATCGCCCAAGACGCGCCGGAATCGGTGAGCCAGGAGGTGAGTTGGTCGTGCACGGCCGACCACGCGAGAGATGCTCGCGCTCGATCCTGTCCGAACCGGATAGCGGTGTAATGCGCTTCGACAGAGCCACCGTCGGCGCGCACGGTGATCGTGCCCTCGGCATGTTCACTTCGGGCCGCGTTGACCCGGATGGTGAACGACTGGCCCTCGGCGGTCGCTTCCCATGCGACAAGGTCGGTCCAAAAGATCACGCGGTTACCCGCGCCGTCGTCGGCCGACGAGTAACCGGACAGCAGCTTGTACGCGTCGCCTTCGTGGCTGAGTATCTGCCCGACAGGCATCTCGGCTGCCGCGCCTCGCCACATCAGTCCCTGGTGCTCGGAACCGAACTGTGCGTCGAATTCACACCCGCTGAGATCCGCTCCGCTGTTCTCCAAGGCGTCGAGGATCTGCGCGGGGTTCATCGGATCCCCGTTCCATTCCTCGAAACCTTGGCTGAACGCATCGATACCCTTCACTCGGCCGCCGACCCGCCACCATCCGAAGCCGCTGATCTCATCCAGCGATACGCCCTGCGCGAGGAGTGCGCTGAGCAGATCCTCGTGCAACGTGTCGGCGGTGACGAACTTTCCGTTGGCGAGCAGGATGAAAGGGTCGCCGTCTTCGGGATTGCCGGTGTGATAAGGCTGCTTGTCGGGCCCCGTCCCGGGCACCACGAACCAGCCGCGCGAATCCACCTCAGGCCACACCAATTCGATGTCGTCCGCGGGCTCGAACAGGGATTCCGGCAGTGGCACCGTCTCGTAGGTGGTCCGGCTCGGCCCTGTGGACGAGGCTGTCGTTCGCTTGGACTCATCGCTATCGCCGAGGTGGATGGCGACGGGGTCGACGCGGCTACCGGATGATGTCGGCTTTGCGGGTTCGTGGGGGGTGCTCTCCAGCTGGGGCGCTGTATCGCCGCCCCCGTTCGGCCCGTCACGCAGCGATCGGTCGACGATTGCCAGTACCTGCTCGTCGGTTTCGGGCAGCGGCGCGTCCGACAGCAGCGTGGCCAGCAGTCGCTTGCAAGCGAGGGCATCGTGCTCTTCTCCCGGCACGAACGGCGCGGGCCTTCCACCCATGCGGCGGTAGCGCTCTCGCGCACCGAAGAGACCGAGCAGTGCCACCGGATCCGCGATACCCGCGGATTGTTCCACCTGGGCTTCGAGCAGTCGGTACCGCAGGCTTCCCGCGTTGACCGTGTCCACCCATTCGTCCCGCATGGTGAGGACATCTTCGTCGAAATCCGGAATGGCGCTGGGGTGCTTCCCTTGCTTTTCGAGCGCCCAATTCAGCAGGATCCTGGACAGCGGACGGTGATAGTCGCCCTCCCCGTGACGCCCGGAAATGCTCCACAGCTCGAGATCTGTGGCTACTTCGTAGGGGTCTTTGTCGGGGTTGCTCACCGCGCCGTTGAACCACTCGCACATCGCTGCGACGTCCGCGGCCGTCCCGTCCGGGCCGTCGAACTTTCCTGCCGACTCCGGTGCCGTCCGCCGCCCGAGCAGCTCATGCAATTTCAGGATTAACTCCACGCTCAGCTCATCGCCGAGATGCTGTTCGGCGTAGTGGCGAGCTTCCAGCCAGCTCAGCCACTCCTTACGTCCGAAAAGCAACTCGGGCCGAGACACACCCGCCGCGATGGCAACGTTCCGGAATTTGTCGTCCATATACAACGTCAGCTCGAGTGTGCGCTCGGCATCGGTCTCGATGCCGAGCACACGCTCCAGCTCACGTATTTCGTCGTCGAGCGCCGCGTCTTCTTCGGAGATCACGGGCGGCGCGGTCGTGTCGATCGTCCTGTCCTGCTCGGCCGCCTGACTCCGCGCTGTCTTCTGCGGAGCCTGCAGCCAAGCGCGTGAACCGGGCGGCAGCATCTCGGACAAGCTCGCCATGGCGCGGCGCTGGGCCATGGTGACGGCCCCGCGGCTCTTGCCCAGAAGGCTGGCCACCGCAGCGGTCGTGCGCCCCTCGACTAGCTTGTAGCGCAGGCATTCTCGCTGCAGATCGGGGAGCCTGTCGACACGCCGGGCCAACGCTCGCCGGTTATCACCTACAGCGGCCCTGACCTCGATCGGCAGCCAGTCGGCGTGCTCCAGGGCGGCCACGATCTCGGTTGCCGTCCTACTCGCCCGCGCGACCGGCGGGTCGGGCGACTCGGCGTTGTCGATCGGTGGTGTCGGTCCGTCGCCGTCGCCGTCGCCGTCGCCGAGGTCGAGGTCGATGGCGACAGGGTCGAGGCCGGGAGTGGTGTCGCGAACATCGCGCTGGGTGGGGCCGGCCTCGGTCGATTGCTGAGCGGCGCCTCGGTCGTCGTGATCTTCGAGGCCGTGTGTACCCGCAACCTCCATCATTTCGATAACCCATTTCCCCTTCTCCCAGGTCCGGCGTAGGACCTGGAAATGGGAGCCTGGGGCGAAAATTACTTCGGCTTCGCTCGAGATCTTCGAGATCTTCGAGATATCGCGACCGGTGAACGAGTGGATGATGAACTTCACATTTCCACCGATCTTGTCGGGTTCCACGCTGGTACTGACGAACGCGGGCTCCGTGATGACCTGCCGGCGCCGGTACCTCGCCAAGAGCCGGACGAGCTCTCCGGGTGACACGGAGATCTGCCGTTCTACCACGCCGTTGTACAGAGGAAGTGTGTGCAGCGCGGTAGTGATGCCTTGGATCAGGTGGTGGTATTTGCTGATCCGGGCAGGATCGCCGGACCGGAGAGCGGCGTTCATCTCGAAGTAGTAGAGATTGCCGGTATATGTGCGGATCGCGACGTATCCGGGAAGCAACCGCTCGTCCAGACCCGGGTGGTTCCTTCTCACCATCTCCGCGTGGTCGAAGTAGTCGTCGCCGATTGCGTCATACACGTTCCGGAACGCGGCGAGTGGACTCCAGGGTTGCCGAGGTGGCTGAGAATCCAGACGATCGAAGAGAGCGGGAAGTTGCGCGGTGAGTGCGGAATGGACTTCACCCTGGGCCGCCAGCGCCTCCAGCTCGTCGCGGGTGAGCCATGCGGCCTGTTCGGTCTCGACGCCATCGCTGACGACGCGGAACCGTTCGGGCGTATCGGCGAGGAAGATGGTGTAGGTCCAGTTCTTGGGCCTTCCTCGCGCCGCGCGGGCAACCGAGGTATCGACCAGTCGCAGGTTCCGAGCGTCGCTTTCGCGCACGCCGAGTTCTTCGATGAGTTCACGGGTGGCACCCTGGACGGGAGTTTCCTTGGAATGCAACGCGCCGCCCGGAAGCTGCCAGTTTCCCTGGGAATAGGCCGGCGTCGACTTCGCGACCAAGTACCTGGCGGTCCCGGTGCTGTCGACATGCCTGATCAATACGCCCGCCGCTCCGAATTTTCCCCAAACCCCGCGGGCGACTTCCCCATCACCCGAAACCCCGCGGTCGACGGCAAGCCGGAACGGATGTTCGAGTTCGTAGGTGGTTTCTATCCAGTTCAACAAGCGTGGCGGCACCGGTTCACCGTTGCCGTCGAGGAAGAGGGCCCGGGCAGGTCGACCCTGAGCGTCCGCGTGGAACGGAATCACGCCGTCGCTCGCGCCGGGGTCGATCCGCACGACCTTGTTGTCGTAGCAGTGCAGGACGAACGGCCGCGCATGCTCGTCTCCGCTGTCGACGACCACCGATGCGTCATCTCCGAGTTGCCTGAGTATGGCATCGATGCGGTGCGAGGTGAACGGTTCTGTGAACCTGCCTCCCGACCTGGCTTCGAAGTCCGCCATGGTGATCTCGGTTGAGGCGCTCGACCGCTCGGGCTGCGATATCACCTCCGCTCGATACAGATCGTTGATGATGCGGGCAGCCGATGCGCGGCCGTCGTAGGGGATGGACCGAGCCGTGCTGCCGGTGAGTATGCCCTCGTTGCCGCTGCTTTCCTGCAGGATCCCCGTTACCCGAGCTGTCTCTCTGTGGGCGCTTCCGCCATACAGCGCCGCGTGCACCTGGGCGTGCAGCAGGTCGGTCGCGGCGCCGTTCAAGCGGCGGATCTGGTCTTCGGCGATCATGTGTCGCTCGATGTCGCCGATCAGTTCTTTGCCGCGGGGGCCGGTGCGCAGGGCGTAGGCATCGTCGAACGGATGGGTGGCCGCGATCTCGCGCAGCAATGCGCTGTCACTCGTCTCGGGGGCCAATTTCAGTAGCTGGGCGGCGAGATCACGTTTTTCGCGCAGTCTGACGAGCTCTGCCTCCGCGAGTCGTCTGGTGTGCGCCAAGCTCGTTTCCTCCGTCGGCGTCGTCTCGTCCGGATCGCCGAGGTCGATCGCGACCGGGTCGATGCGATCAGCGGTCGAGGTCGGCTGCGTATCGGAGGTAGTGGTTCGCGTCGTCGGCGTCACGCTCGCTGGTTGGATCGGCTCGACACCCGCCTCGGTCACGACCACGATGCCGCGCCGCTGCTGCGTCCAGCCGAGCTCGGTAGCGGCCGACCGCACCCGGTTCGTCGTCTCGGGATTCGTTCCGCCGCGACCGTTGAGCACGCGATCCGCCTGAGCCTTGCTCACCTGCGCCCGAGTGGCCACATCGTCGAGCGTCACTCGCCGGAGTCGGCCTCGGCTCAGCATCCGCGACACCAGCTCTGGTGGGAGTTCCCCGGCCAGCACGTGCGCGATCCGATACAGCGCGCCCTTGACGGTGCTCTGGCTGCGGCCCGTCGCTCGAGCGACTTCGGGTTGCGAGAGACCCTGCACCAGATACAGCTCGGCGTATTCCCACTCGGTGCCCGAGAGCTGCGAGTAGCACGGCCCCAGCACATCCGGGTAGTGCGCCGCGATCGCCTCGATCAGGAACATCGCCGAGCCGTCGGTCAGCAACACACCGACGGACAGCAATGTCGCCAGCCGTGGCGCGGCGGCCTGCCGCAGCGCGGCGACCCGCGCCGGCGACAAATCCAGTGCCTTCGACTTCTCCTCGATGGTCAGCTCGTCGGAGTACAACAGGGCGCCGCCTGTTCGCAGGTCCCGCGGAAGTCGATTGATGCATTCCGTCAGCACTTCCGTTGGCGCTGATCGGATGATCCGAAACGCCCTGCCGCGGCGCGGATAGTCGGCGGTGCCCTCGTGGACCGCCGGGACCGGTGACCTCTCGTCTGGATTGTCCACCACGACGCCGGGACGTCTACTTGCCCATCCGAGCCGAGCGGCCTCCGTCCGAATCCGCTGCTCCGTCTTCGGATCGGCGTGTCCGCCCGCGAGTACCCGGCGCGCCGTCCCCTCGGCCACTCCGGCCCGAATGGCGATGTCCGCCAGAGTCACTCGACGAAGTGGGCCAGCCCTCAGATAGCGCCGCACCAATGTGGGCGGTAGTTCTCTCGCCAGTATGTGGGCAATTCGTCGCAGCAGCTTGTTGACGGTCGTCTGCTGGATACCCCGGGTCCTCGCTATGTCAAGTGTCGAAAGGCCCTGTGTCAGGTACTGATCGGCATACTGCTGCTGGAGACGGGTGAGTCGCGGAAAACAGGCTGCCAATATCGCAGGCTCGTGCGCGTGGACCGCCTCGACCAGCAGTAGTTCCCAATTCTCCGACAACAGCATTGCCGCCAGCAGGTCGGCGATGTCATGTTGGCGTTGTTGCACCGAGGTAGCCGGGCGGCCCAATCGTTCCGCCGTGACGGAGACGGACAGCCCTTCCAGGAGCAGCAGCGTTGCGACGTTCTGGTCTCCCTCGGAAAGGAACGGGATCAGGCGCCGCAACTCATCCTTCGACGTCCCGCGGACGAGCTGCAACTCCCTACCCCGCTGGTGGTACGGCACTCGATCGTGATCGATGCGTACAACGGGAACCGGCGAATTCGACGTCTGTTCTTCGCCATCGGCGACGATCCCGGCCCGCCCATGTCGCACACCGAGACGGCGCGCGGCCGCCCGGACCCGCTCGATCGTCTCCGGTCCGGCATCCGGATGCCCAGCGAGGATTCGTTTCACAGTTATCGTGCTGACTCCCGCTTCCCGGGCGACATCGACCTGGGTGGCCCGCCGGAGGGGTCCGCCACTCAGGTACCGCTCCACGACCTCCGGCGAGAGGGTCGAGGCCATGCGCCGTGCGATGCGGTGCAGCATGCGGCGAACTCGCTTCGGCCTCCAGGCCAGCGCCGTCGCGATTTCCGGCACTGTCCGACCCTGCCGGAAGTATGAGTCGAAAACTGCCTGCTCGGCCTCGGTTACCGGCCCCGTGACCGGTTCCAGCAGATCTCGGTCGTGAGCCCAGACCGCCTCGACCAGCAGCAGCATCTCCTCATCGGTGCGTCCGCTGGGATGCGGTTCGGAGCGCCGCAGAGCGGGAGATCCGACGTGGGACAACGCCATCGACACCGTGCGAACCGCGTTGTGCAGCCGCTTCCGGATGAGGTCGTTGTTGCGCCCGGTGGCGGCCGCGATGTCGGCCACCGTCTGCCCCATGAACCAGCGGACGAAGTATTCCCGCGGGCCGGTGCGAAGGCGTCGAACTACGCTGCCGAGCAGTTCGGGCCGCTCATGCTGGGCTGTTCGAATCACGGCCACATCCGTGGCCAGGCGTTCGTCGTCCATCGCAAGCGCTTCGCCGCCCTCGGCGAGCACTGAGGTGAGGTCTACGTCGTCGGCCGCGAGCGCGGCCAATGCCCTGATCAGCGGGCCGTGTTGCGGCATTTCCGCCGCGAACTTCCGACCCAGCTCGGCACGTGCGCGAGCGATCAGGTTGTTCACTTCACTCGGCGCAGCCCCCAGGTGGTCGGCTACCTCCTCTGGGGAGTAGCCTTCGACCGCGGTGAGCCAGAGCACCGTGCGAAATTCTTCGGGCATCGATTCGAACGCCAGACCGATAGGGGTTTCCTCGGAGACCTCCGGTGCTCGATCGCCGCCCAGCTGGATTCGATCGAGTGCGGCCATATCGTCGGTGGGGACCTGCCGGCCGGCGCGAGCGCTGGCGGCGTACGCCCGGTGACGAACGGCCGTGCGCAGGTAGGCGCCGAAACTGAGCTCTGGCCCGTCACCTCGGCGGATCCTCACGAGCAGGTCGGCGAAGCAGTCGGCCACGATGTCCTCGGCGTCGGATCGGTCGCGGACAATCTCCATGGCGGTACCGAGACCCCATCCGTAGTACCGCTCGTACAGCTCGTCGTAAGCGCCGGGGTCGCCCGCGCGAACTGCGGCGATCCGCTCTTGATCCCAGGCACGTTCCAGGCGCCACCGCTCGGGGATGTTCGCGTCGTCCCGGCCCTCGTGCGTGTTCGGCTGCGCGGGTGCGGGGTGCTCGGACTCGGTGTCATCGCCGAGGTCGATCGCGACCGGGTCGATGCCCCCAGGGCGGCGCGCTGATTTGTCGGCTTGCGATGTCTCATCGGTGATCTCGGTCGGCGCCGCGGAATTGCGCGAGGTGGCCGCGGCGGTGCTGTCGGCGTGGCGGGCGCGGATTGCTGCTTCCAGCCCGCTGCGCGCCTCGATGCCGAATTTGGCGTAGATCGATGTGATGTACTTCCGCACCGCCCACGGCGTTACTTCGAGCTCCGTCGCGATTTCTTTGTAGTCCCTGCCTTCCACAAGTCGCGTGAACACCCGGAACTCTTGTCGGGTCGACCCGACTCGGGCGAGTTCGAGCGACCCGGCCACGTTCTGGTAGGCGACGCGTACGTTGTCAGGTATTTCTTGCTCGACGATGTGTCCCATCGCCGATGTCTCGATGATTCCTCGCACCTCGTTCGCGACGGCAGACACGAGTTCCCGTCTGGTCATGCCCGGCAGGCGGTACCGGAGGAAATCGGGCATGGACACGGGTGCGGTAGCCATGCCGATGTCCGGGAACTCATCCATGAGCTCCTGAATTCTCTTCCCGAACGTCGCGTGGACTTTCGGGTCGAGGCGCACGTAGTCCCAGATTTCCGTCAGGTCCGACATCATCTGTTCGGTGTCGATTCCCAGGTCTCGAAGTTCCCGGGTCCATTCGTCGAACGAATCGATGCGCGCGGTGGTCGGCGGTGCCTGCAGCTCCGACCGAGAGTGTGGCACGACGTCTTTCCGAATGCTGCCTGCGTTCCGCGCGGCCTCGGTGAGGGACGCTCTGTCCTTCCAGGGTGTCCAGCCGCCTGCTCGAGGCTCCGATGCGGTGGGATCGGGCCGTGAAAGGCGCACCTCGAGCCCAGCGGTTTTCGGCGGCGTCTCGCTCTGTACGGGTCGAGACCACGGGGTGGCGCCGGGCGTCGCGGTGCCCCGAGTTGATTGCTCCGCCGGTGTGTCGGGTTCGTCGGCGTCGCCGAGATCGATGGCGACAGGATCCGGACCCCGATCAGTTGGGGGTGCGTGCTCGTCGTCGTCCGCTGCCGTGGCAATTTCGCGATCGAACCGGGCCTGCCATTGTTCGTCGGACTCACCGAGGAGAAGCGTGGGGGTGGAGTCCTGCTCCAGCTCGGTGAGCCATTGCGACAGGTTGTCCAGATAGTTGGTGACCACGTCTGGTCGACCGGCGCCGAGATCCTCAGCGGTCACGACGTTCAATTGCGCGTGCAGATGCAGTTTGACCAGCCCGTCCAAGGTGTTGACATAACGCCGGACGAGCGGATCGATATGGTCGGCATACTGCTGTTTCAGATCGGTGACCGCACGGCGCCACTCCGACGGAGTCCAGTCGGCGCGCTCACCATCGAGTTCGAACTTGTCGGCGAGCTCATCACGCATCCGCGCCAGAATGTGCAGTACGTCAGAAGGGCCGACGTGCGGTACTCCCGGATCCACCGCGTTCTCTTCGATTTTGGCGAGGATTTCGAGAACATCCGGATAGGCGGATTCATGCTCCAGCCGGGTGAATTCCGATTCTGCGTCGATGATCTTTCGCCGCATTTCTTGAATCCTGGCGCGCGGGTAATTGTGCCGGACCCATGTCGGCGTGCCATTGATCGCCTTGACGAAATGGTTGACGAATCCCTCTTTCATCCAGTCGGTATCGGTGAATCCGTCTTTCGTCCACGGAATTACGAATCCGTTGCTGTTGTCGATGGGGCGCAGATGTATACCGCGCTCGAGTAGCCAATTTCCGCCCTCGTGTCGATCCCACGGGCGGATCGCGGTGTCGCCGAGGCCCTGCCGCTGCGCGGCGGGTGTGTGGAAGAATCGTGCCCACTCATCTCTGCCGCTGGCGGTGATCTTATCGGCTTCGACCCCCGGCACGTACTCGACCAAGAACACGCGATCCTTGCGGCGCAAGAATCCTGGTGGTCGTGCGCCGGCGGCTTGAAGGATGATTGTCGAAAGCTCTTCGGCGTTGGCTTGAGTCTTGTCCCTCACATGCTTCTCGATGACCCGGAAGCCGTTGTTGTAAGTGACTTTGAAAACAAAGATCGAAGTCGTGTAATCATCCGTATAGTCCTTGAGTAATTCTGGGGGGGACTTCCTGCCGGACCGCTCCGCTTCCTCGACCTTTTCTTTGAAGGATCGTTCGTCGATGAGCCCGTTCATCCACGCTGCATCCTCGTGGTTTCGATAGAAGCGGAGTCCCGTTTCCAGCTCGTCGTGAACACCCGACACGGGTTCGACTGTTACCTGGTCGTCCGCCCCGATCAATACCCGCTGGTACTCGATCGTCACGTTCTCGCGCGCTGCCCATTCCCGCAGGCCCGGTACCTGCAGATCCAGCAGGTTCTGCTGGCCGAGCAGCGGTGACGCCACCACGATCCGGCGTCCCGGCAGAACCCCGATCCCGTCGACCAACCTTCCTTGATCGTCGTGAACGGGTTGCAGGCCCTGCGCACGGAGCACCTCACGGGCGGCGAGGACCGCCGATGCGGTGCGGACCTCGGCCGCGTACCGGTGAACGTTGTCGATATGGGGCTTCAGAAAGCGGAAATGATCGCGAACGTCGCGCATCAACTGCACTTCGGTCAGCAGCTGAGCCGACTCCGCATCGAGCACCTGTCGGCGCAGCATCGTGGCGAACCGCAGGCGCTGTCCGGCGCGAAGTTCGTTGATTGCCCGTGCGATCTCCTCGGCTTCCTCAGCGTGGAGGTGCGTGGTGTCTTTCCCGGAATCCCGGACCGGCCGCAGTGCTTCTTCCGCCACTTCCTCCAGTTCGTGCCGGGTTGCCTCGAGCAGGCGACGTATGCTGCGAGGCAACTCGATCGGCGCACCGGCGGGAGATCCGGTCACGTCGCCCGTCCATCCCTCCGGTGCGGGGCTGGGTGCGTCAGGTTCGTCGGGGTTGCCGAGATCGATGGCGACGGTGTCCGGTCTGCGGGGTGCGCTCGGCGTGGTGTCTTCGCCCGCAGGTTCGTCGAAGGCTCCCAGCCGCACGGCTTTCATCAGCATCGGAGTTCGCTTCGTCTCGCCGAGTACGGCGCCGATCCGGGCCCGGCGGCGCTTGACGGTGAGCTTGGCCACGCCCAGCACCTCGGCGATGGCCTGATCCGTGAGGCCATCGGCCATCAACTGGAGAAGTTGTCGTTGCTCGCGGTCCAGGCGGACCGTACCGGCTGGTGGTCGATTTCCGTCGTGGACGAACCCCTGCCGCTTGGCCGCCAGGACCGTCCGGATCGCGCCGGTGGTACCGAACTTCTTGGCCGCACTCTTCTGGTAGTTCGTGACCGCCTTCGGGTCGACGCCCAGCCGTCTCCCGATCTCCGCAGGGGTCAAACCCTGGTAGATCAGGTTGAGCACCTCGAGTTCCCTGCTGGTGAGCCAGGGCGAGGACGTCGTCGCGGCGGCGCTGCTGGGTCGGGCGATCCGAGGTGCGCTGCTTGCGGCCCGAACCGGTAGCCGGGCAGGGAAGTTGGCCGCGGTCGCCACCGCTGTGGCCAATTGCCGCGCTGCGACCCAGAGCGCATCGCGATCGGATTCGGTGCCGTCGGGCGAGGTAGGTGATGTGCCCGGACTCGTGGGCCAGAAGGCGCGGATCAAACGATCACGCCGGTGGCTCGGCAACCCCTCCAAGATGCGCCGCACATCCGTGGTTCGGGCTTCGGCCAGCAGCTGGAGCAGGGGATCGGTTTGCTCGAGTCGCGCGCATTCGGAAACGAACTCCCGGATGCTGTACCAGGGGCCCGCGAAACTGCGGTGGTGCGAGATTTTCTCTCGCGCAATGTTATTCAACCACGACTCGATATTTCGGTTACCGAGCCGCCCGAGGCGTGCGATCGCCGTCGCGCATACCTCGTCGGCGATGTGGTGCGCTGCCTGCTGCCCGAAATCAGCAGCAAGGCGCGGAATCTCGGGCTCGAACCGTTGCCGGAGCAGGGCGGTCGCGAGTTCCGGTCGTCCGCTCGCGACATGCTGCTCGAGGACCTGCCGCAGCCGCAGTGCGATGTCCCACGGGGTGCCGACTCGGTCGGCAGTGTTCGCCTCGTTGGTCGTGCCGTGCTGTGGGCCCGGCTGTGCCCCAGCGCGATCCGGCGAGTTCCGCGGCGAGGTGGTTCCGGGTTGTCGTGGCCCGACCGGCGTGGGATCGGCCTCGTCCGGATCGAGGTCGATCGCGACGGGGTCAGCGCCGCGATCGGCCGGGGTCGCGGGTCCGTCGTGGTCCGTCGCCGTATTCATGGGGTTGTCGATGTTCGCGGCCGACAGGAATCCCGCGGCGGCGGTGACGTCGTCGGTTGTGCCCGCTTCGATGCCTGCCCGAACCAGTGCGCGCGTGACGGCGCCGAGATCGCCAGGGGCTTCGGCGAGCGACCGCCGGACGATGGCCGCGACGGGTTCGGGGTCGTCGGGGCTGATCGGTTCCCACACGCCGTCCGTCAGCGCCAGGACGACACCGTCGCCGCGTACGTCTCGGGCCTTCTTGCGCGGTTTCAGCCCATCCAGGGAGCGGCCCAGGTTGTGGGTGAGACCCGGCCCGCCGATCGCCGAGTGTTCGGCTTCTTCACGAGTGGTGTCGTCGAAGACGTCCAGCACATCCTGGACCTTCGAGTCGTCCCTGGTCAGCGGTATCGGCGGGCCGCCGTCCAGCGGAATCCAGTACGCGCGGCTGTCGCCCACCCAGTCGACGGTGAGCCGTCCCGACTCCATCAACGCGACCACGATCGTGGTGGCGGGCGGCTTGTCCGCGGGAGACTCCGGGGGCAAGGCGAGAACGGCCTCCTGGGCGGCGGCCACGGCGCCCTCGACTACGGCCACCGGATCGATCCGGCCGTCTCGGTCGGCCTGCCGCAGCGCCGCCACCACGAAATCGTGGGCGGCCGCCTTGGCGGCGGCGGAGGCGCGGTGACCGCCCTTCGGCCGGGAGAGACCGTCGTTCACGATCAGTGCGGTGGCCTCTTCGCCACCGACATTCACTCGGATCAGGGCGAAGGCGTCCTCGTTGTGCGCGTGCCTGCCCCGATCGCTCGCTGCCGCGACCGTACCCAGATCCTCCACCGTCAGGTTCTGCTCGACGTAGCGCCGCGGTGCGGTTTCCTCGGAGCCGCGGGGTTCCTCGACATGGTCGCCCCGTGGATGGTCTGATCCGGGCTGCGCTGCGCGGTCCTCGGGGGTTCGCTCGGGCGACGTTGACTCGCCGCGACCTGGCTCGGTGAGATCGTGCTGCCGGGGCTGCGTCTGTGCGATGAAGTCGGGTTGTCCGTCCGCGCCGGGCCAGACGACGGGTGCGCCGGGTTGCGCCGCCGGGGGAGTGGTCGTCGCGCGATGGTGCGGTTCGCCCAGCATCTCCGCGAGAGCGCGGATCCCGCGGTCGGCCACGCCGTAGTTCTCGGCGGCTTGCGCGAGTCGTCGTTGTCGATCGGTCGCGGCGGCCAGGGCGGCGGCCGCGGTGTCGCGCATCTGGGTCGCCGCCAACAGCTCTGAGATCGCGCGGAAGTGGTCGAGCAGGAACGAGAGGCGCTCCCGGCCTATCCGTGTCGTATCCCATTGCTCCGCGAAGGTCAGCAGTTCCTCCAGCCACTGCGACATATCTCGCAGCGCGTCATAGCGTTGTGTGGCCTCGGCGAGCTGTTGGCGGTCGGTGGTGTTCACGGCATCGAGCGCTGCCCCCGCGGTCACCATCTCCCCGAAGATCGTTTCGGCCACGTCGCGCAGCCGTTTTGTCTCTTCTGGCCGGAGGTGGTCCGCAGGCCGTGTCATGATCGGCGTGTCTGCTCGGGGGCCGGTCTGTGCCCAGACCTCCGCGACGGCGGCGAGAGCCGATCCGAGCCGGATCTCCGCGGCGTCCTGCCGGGCCCGCAGGACGGCAGGCGTCCCTTCCCGCAGCCCCTGTTCGTAGGCGGCGTTTGCCTCGGCGGCTTCGTCCGCGCAGGCCAGCCATGCCGACATCTGATGCGCGAACTGCTCCAGCAACCGCAGCCGTTCCACCGGGACCTGCGCATCCGGCTGGTGCCGCGCGGCCACCAGTTCATCGATCAGAGCGGGTGCTCGATTCAGCCCGGGATCGTTCGAAACATTCGCTGCACCGGCCAATCTCGCGGCGATCGCAGCCCGGAGTGCCCGCAACTGTTCGGTTTCAGGGGATTCCGCGTGGTCGAGGTAATGGCCCGCCGGTGGGCTTTCACCGGGACCGATGGCGGCGTGCTCGCTCGAATTCACCGGCTGGTGGGGACGAATCCACGGCGCGCCGGGTGTAGGCGTGCTCGATGTCTCTGGTTCGTCGGGGTCGAGGTCGATGGCAACGGGGTCGGGTCCGCGGGGTTCGTCCGGCGTAGCGTCTTCGGAGGTTGGGGACTCCGCCACAATGGTTTTCTCCGTCGCGGCGATTTCGCGAGCGAATCGTTCGTCCCATCCGTCGTCGGGCCGGGCGGTGAGCTCGGTGGAGACGGCGCGCGGTGTCGCGAAGGCGGTCGATCCCGCTGTCAACGCCCTGGTGACCTTGGCGAGCAGACCTTTCGATGTTCGTGCGCTCAGTTGGGAGAACCAGTATGCGACGACATTCTCGGTACTCCGGCCATCACTATCGCGCGGTTCGGCGATTACCCAACGGCCCGTGGTGTCCTTCGCCATCGGAACGGTGATACGCATGCCCCCGACGACGATCTCGGGCATCCAGGTCGCGAATATCCGGCCGGGCTGTCGGGGATAAGTAGTGGAGGCAGCGGTCCACTCCCGGGTTGCCAGACTACGAGCGACCTCTCGTGCGGACAGTGGTCCCTGCTCTTCGGCCAGTGACGCGATTCCCTCTTCGAGAGACTGTTCGTACCACGACCTTTCGCGTTCGGCCAGGCGTTTTCCGATCTCGACGACTTCGCTCTTCTTCAGTTCGCCGACGCCAAAGCCTCGGTAACGGATCTCGCCCCGCTGGTAGAACGCTTTCGGTCCGAGGTCTGCGAGCCACTCCGGGAAGGTGGCACCTCCCAGTAACTGCAGGAAGGAAGCGCGCATATAAGCCTCGAGCAGCGCAGCCGCGGGTTCGTCATAGTGCAACTCGTCCAACTGAGGATCGTGCGAGTCGGCCGGGCGTTCGTACAACGCAAGGTGGTGCACCGTGCCGTCCGGCTTGGGTATCACCTCGATGAACTCGACTCGGAAGCGCCGCCGGGGTGGATAGACATCCTGGAATTGCGGGTGGAGCTGGACGAATTCGCGCAGCACCTGGGCATGACGGCCTCGTGATGCCGCCACGATCAGGGTGTTGTACGCGCCTCGCTCGCGCTTCAACGCGACGTGTGGACTCGCCTGGTATCTCTCGATGCCGAATCGGGCGTCATCAGCCGAGCGGCCCTCGAAATACGCCAGGGCCATCGGTGCGTGCAATTCCTCGGCCATGGCCTGCATCTTCTGCAGCGCGTTCCGATACCGTTCCAGAGGTCCGGCCAACAGCCGAACCTCTTCCTCGCGGCGTTGGATCCGATCCAACTCCGACGGGTCGGCCGGTTCCGATCGTGCCTCCTGCACAGCCGCCTGCAGCGCGGTGAGCTCCGCTTCGCACCGCGCGACACTCCACGCCTGTGGCGCCGGTCGTTCTGGAACCGGCAACCCCACTCGGCTCAGTAACTCGTTTTCGACCCGGATACGTTCGGCTGTCACCTTTTTCGTGGCTTGTCTCAGTTCGTAGCCCAACCTGTCGACCGCGTGCCGCATGGTGCCCAACTCTGCTATTCGCGTACGAATATCGGCCGACGATTGCCCGGCAACTGCGGCGGTCTGCGCGGACGGGTCGTGTCGGTTGGCGTGCTCGCCCGGCTCGGCCGCCTTCGGCTCACTGGAATCGGGGTGACTCCGTGACGCGTCGGGTGTAGGTGTGGTGTTCGGTGCTTGTGACTTCGCGGACGTGACGGGGTCGGGCGCATCCGGTTCGTCGGGGTCGAGGTCGATGGCGACGGGATCGGGTCCACGGGATTCCGTCGGCCGAGCGCCTTCCGGCTGATCCGTCCGGCGAGCGGCGTTTGCCTTGTGTTCCCGGTATTCGCCGCGGACACGTTCGGCGTCGGCGAGGAGACCGGACTTCTCGCTGTACTCCTCGACCAGCGGGAGTGCGCGCGCCTGGCGGGGGTTCAGCTTGCCTTCTCGCTCGAGTTGCAGCAGCGCCCCCAGCATCCTGTCCACCGCTGCTGCGCTCGACAGATCTGCGCGCCCGTTGCTGAGCTCTAGGAGCTGTTGTCGGAGTACGTCGACTTCCTGCCGTAACGTCTTCAGTTTTCCCGGATCCGCGACCAGTTCCTGAATTGTGGGCAGTGGTGCCAAGGCGTGTTCGTTCTGGTCCGTCGGCTCCCGGTGGGTGGAAGTCGGCCGTTCGGGCGGTTCCGGTGTGGCCGGGTCCGGCGCGTCCGGTTCGTCGGAGTCGAGGGCGAGGGCGACCGGGTCGATTCGGGTGCCGGGCGTGGGCGAGTGCCGACTGTCGGTGTCCGCGGGTGGGGTGGACCGGTTCCGCGTCCCATCGTTCGCCTCGGTGGGATCGGGGTTCGAGCTGGTGGTCGAACGGTCCGGGCCGAGTCCGGTCAGGTCGATGGCGCTGAGGTCGATGCCGATCGATCCGGGAGTGTCCGGATCGGACACGGGTGTGTTCGGTGGTTGAGCGGTCGTGGTGCCGGGTGCTGTAGATGGCGGCATCGGCACTTCGAACCAGATGGTTTTGCCGCCGGCGCGTTCCAGGATCACGCCCCAGACCGAGGCCATTGATTCGAGCATGCCGAGGAAGAAACCGTGGGTGTCGGCGACGATCCCGGTTCCGTCCCATTCGGCGGCTTGGTCATCGGTGAAAGCGGCGGCGCTGACAGTGCCCTGGGTGGTTGCCTCTTGTCGCGCGGGTAGGCCACGGCTGGTATCGGTGATTCCGACGCGAATCGTGTTTCCGTCCATCCGGATTCGTACCCTGGCGTCGCCTTGGTCGGCGTAGCGGTAGACGTTTTGAACGAGGTCGGATACGAGGACCATCAGGTCGTAGGGATCAGGGTGACCGGCCTGTCGCAAGCGCTCTCGTACTGCTCGCCGCGCGAGGCTCGGGCCCTGTCGCAAGGAGTCCTGCGGTATGGACAGGTCGAGGATGAGGTCGTGGGGTGGTTGCGAGGGGTCGTTGGTGTCGGCCGTTTCGAAAAGCTTGAACCAGACTTGTTTTCCGCTGTCGCGGGGCAGCGCCCATCCCCATGTTTCGGTGTGTGTGTCGAGAAGGTCGACGGCGCGCCACCCGGGGCGGTCGCCGCTCTCGCGCGCCGGCAGGGTGCGGCTGTCGTCGCCGACGTGGATCTCGATCCAGCGTTGACCTGATTGTCCGTGGATGGCAGCGGAGATTTCGGGTGTCCCGCCGCCGTCGTCGCGGGCTTGCAGCGCGAGCTCCCAGGCGATCGCGGCGGCCCGGTCGGTGTGTTCGGCGATGGGCCAGTCGGCCAGCGCCTGGTGCAGCGGTTCGACGGCCGCGGCGATGTCCTGCAGATTCAGGCATCGGGTGGCGGTGTCGACCAGGTGAAGGAGTTCGGCGGGCGCGTCCGGGCGGCGCGTGAGTGCGCGGAGGTGGTGCAGCGGGTCGCTGCTGATGCGGTCGGTCCATCCGGTTCCTGGCTGGGGCAGGCCGAGGATGTGAGCGAGTTCGTGGTCGAATTGTTCTGCCCGGTGCTGCCATTCGGCGCGCTGCTCGGGGGTGGTGGTTTCGCGGGCGAGCTCCTGAGCCTTGGCTTCATGGGCGAGGCGGTCGACCACCCAGCCGGGGAGCCGGGTGAGGTCGGCTCGGTCGGCGGCGTCGCGGCGCTCGGCGTCGGTCATCGATCGCAGTTCGACATCGATATGGTCGAGTACCTGCTTGACCGCGCCGGGCAGGCTGTTCTGCAGGGCCGCAGCGACACCTGCGGGGGTATGCGTGGCGGCCGTCGCATTTTCGTCGATTACTCTTGCCGAATCCCAGCTCGACGGTTGCGTGGATAATTCGGTGATGCCGTCCCCGCCTGTCCGGGATTCCGCCGATTCCGAGTCGAGTCCGTCTGGGTCGCCGAGGTCGATGGCTACAGGGTCGGGACCGGACGCACGACCGGTGGTGGGCGAGAGTTGATCCAGGCGGCGCAGAAGCTGGTTGAGCAGGTCGATTTCAGCTTCGCTGATGCCTGAGGCGGCGGCCCTTCGTTCCTCCTCGGCCTCACGACGACCGCGCTCGAAGGCGGTTTCGCCAGGTGGTGGGTGGGCGACTGTGCTGCGTCCAGCCATATGTTGCGCATGCCCGAATGGCATTGTGCCACTCGACTGTGCGTCACTCAGCCGTACCGAGAAGGGTATTGCGGCCAGGTGCTGTCCGACTTGCCGGACTGTGTTCATCACGAACGACTTGGCTGTGGCTTCATCCCGATAGCCGAGACCGGACACCATGGTCTCGAGGGACAGCCTGCGCGTGAAGACAGCGCGGATGATCTTCCGTTGCTGGTCCGTGAGCGTGCCGAGCGCTTCCTCCAGTTGGTCGGGGGTAGCTTCAGCCAGCGCCCGTGCCAGCCGGACATCCGATCTGTGTTGCTCGGCAACGAGAATCGAAGCCAGACGTCGAGCGGCGGCGACGGCCGGCCGGGCGGATGTGTCCCGCAGAATAGGTTGCCTTGCAGACAGGTTCGCCAGAGTTTGTCGCTCGGCGGACGATAGTTGTTTACTGGCCTCCGCGATCTGTCCGGGGGTGGCCTCGGCCAGCACTGCGGCAGAACCCAACTCCCCGGTCCTTGCCGCCAAGGCATTTGCCAGTGCGGAGCGGTAGGCGTTGAATCGTGCCGCACCATCGTCTCGGGGCCGGTCGCGCCCGGAAGTAGCCGGGCTGCCGACATTCAGATCGATCCCCCTGCACCGCGCCACCTCCAGCATTTCCGCCCAGTGAGCGGTTCCCAACTTCGCCGCCGCCGAATGCATGGCGGCGCCGACCTCACGGCTCGAAAGTGCCAGCATGGTGGCGATCTCGCGGTGGGAATGACCCTTCGCAACGAGTGCGAGCATGTCGATTTCGCGAGTGGCAATTTCGTAATCCGCTGTTCCAGAACGGATTCGGTCGGTGTCAGCCGCTGGATCGGGTTCCTCTCGTCCGGTTCGCGAGGCTCCGGAGGCGATGTGTGGCGAGGCGTCCGGCAGCGGCGGCGAGACTCGCTCCGCGCGTGGTATATCCGCTATCCGCAGCACACTGTTCTTTTCCTGCCGCGACAACGAACCTATGTCTCGGCCGCGATGCAGACTGTCCGCCAGCTCGAGAAACACCCAGCGCGTGGTGACACCGATCTCGTCGAGGTACCCACGGAGTTCGGTGACGGTCAATTCGGCGAGGCGGCCGTACCTGGGGTCCGATTCGGTGACGCCATCGGCGCGCAGCACTGCCAGCATCTTCGCGCGGAGCGGGTGGAACCATCTGTGCTCCAGTATTTCGCGCGCAGATTCGCGCAATCGTTGAGCGACGTCGCCGCCCGAGCTGGAGGCCGAGCGCCGGAATACATCGTCATTGATCTCCAATGCCAGTTGCACGGCGCGCGCAAGCCGTTCGCTTCGCCGGCCGCCTTTCGCTGATACTCCGAGCAGCGATAGCACGTATCCGAACGTGTCGATCCCATGCTGTTCCCTCAGTTCGGCCGGGTTTGCGGGAGGAGCCGCTTCGACCGTATCGGTGCCGGGCAGGATGCCGGCACGGATAGCCACTGCTACTGTCTGCGGCCGGTTGTGGGTGCCGAGTTTCTCGCGAATACGGGCGAGCGCCTTGTCGACCGCGCTCGACGAAATCTGGAGATCCTCCGCGATATCGGCGTTCGTGTCGCCGTTCGCGACCCGCGTGAGCAGATCGGTTTCGGCGGTGGTCAACTCGGGACCTTCCACAGCGGTTCGGGTGGTCCCCGGCAGGAGTCCGGAGCGGATGGCGACGGCTATCATCGCCGCCCGGTTGTGCACGCGGAGTTTTCGGCAGACCCGCATCAGGTAGTCGTCCACGGTGAGCGGGGAAAGGCCCAGCGTCTGCGCGATATCTTTGCTGGTCTCACCGGTCGCGATCCGAGTGACCACGTTGGTTTCGTAATCGGCCAGCCATATTCGGCCGGTGCCCGGAACGGCGTCGGCAGGGTCGGCGAGCGGGAGGCCGCCGGTTCTTGCCGCGGCAGCCACGATTCCAGGACGGTTGCGAGCGCCCAGTTTCCGGCCGACTCGACCCACCAACTGGTCCACGCTTCTCGGAGAGATCTCGAGGTCTTGAGCGATGTCGTCGCTGGTGTCTCCGTTCGCGATCCGCCCGAGTACGTGGATTTCGCGACTGGTCAGTTGGAGATCTTCGCGACCGGGTGTCTCGCCGTCGGCGCGGGGACTGCCGGGGAGTATGCCTGTGCTCAGTGCGATGTACACCGCTTCCGCCCGGGTACGGGCACCGAGTTTCTGGCGAACCTGGGTCGCGTAGATGCTCACGGTCCCCGGGGACAGCCCCAGCTCCTCCGCGATCTCAGGGCTCGTCATATCCGCAGCCATCAACCGGAGCACTGTGAACTGGCGGTTTGTGAGCCCACTATCCGTCTGCTGTGACGAGTCGGTCGCATGCGTTTCGGCGTCTGTTATCACCTGCTCGCCGGCGTCGACCAATCTGTTCAGCGCGCCTCTTTGCACCAAGCTGATCGCTGCACCACGCCGCATCCCGTCCACCGCCTCGGTGACGTGTTTGCGCTGCGTGGCATTCAGCCCGAACCAGCCGTCTACTAGGCCTCGCACGATGCCGTCCAGCCATTCGCTGGGATTCGTGCCCACATCGGCACGCCATCGGTGCGCCTCCGCGATCCGAAAGGCCATGCGGTTGAGCTCCTGTGCCACCTGCAGGAGCGGCCGCAAGTCGCGGCCGACTCGCGAGGCCGGAAGCCCAAGTCGGGCAAGCGCTTCCCGGAGTGAGGCCCGGCCGTATCGCTCGCGCAGCTCGTTGAACGCCGTTGCATCCCCCTGCCGCGCGCGCTGCAAAGCGGTGTCCGGCTCGTCGGAATCGCCGAGGTCGATCGCGACAGGATCGATGCGGGTGCCGGATGTCGCCTCACGGTCACTGGCCGATTGCTGTTCGCTGGCCGCTTGTGATTGCTCTGCCTGTTGCGCCGCCTGCACGGTGGGACGCAGGCCGTCGGTATGCAGCTTGATTTCCGCGCGCGCGATGTACCCGTTCACCGTGTTGCGGGACAACCCGAGCCTGGCCGCGATCTGTCCGGAAGTCAGGCCCTCGGCGAGTAGCGCGAGTACTTCCCTTTCCCTGCCGGTGAGTGCGGTGGGGTGCTGCTCCGCGAGGGCGGAACGGAACGCCTGGACGGTGTCCGCGGGGACCGTGCCCGTGATGGGGGTATACGGCAAGTCCGCCACCACCAGTCGCAGAGTCTGGAGCTGCTGAGGTGACAGATCGGTGCGCTTCGGGGACGACGGCACGGTGCCGTCGGGCAAACCGCTCGATTGTGCGTTCGTGGGCATACGGACGGGCCCCTCGAATCCCACCCGCTCGGCCAGTCGGACGAGCAGCCGGTTCGACTGGTCCGGCGTCATCCCGAGCACGGCGGCGAGGGAATCTTCGGTGATGCCGTCGGCGATCAGGCGCAGCACGTGGAATTCGCTCTCCGACAGTGCGATCGCGTCGACCGTCCCCATCGGCCCGTCCGGGTGATACCAGAACCCGATCTCGTCGGCCGCACTGCGCACCAGCCGCATGTCATCGTGCGTGCCCGAACCTTTGACCACATCACGGACCGTGGCCTTGGCCGCACCCGCTGCGTCGGCCAACGACTCGCGAGATGGCTGCGGCTTGATCCGCGCGGGGACGAACTCGTCGCCGATCCAGCGCGCCGGACGAACGCGACGCGTCACGAAGTTCGGATCGGTGAGGGCCGCGATGTCCGCGCGGTCCGGCGGTACACCCAACCGGTGAGCCGCGGCCAGGACGCGTTGCGTAGTCTCGCCGTGCCACGGCTGCTTGACGCCGAATCGTCCGTTGAACACGTTGCTGACATACGAGTTGCCCACACCCGCCAGCCGGGCGATATCGGCTCGTGTCGGTTTCTGCTCGGTTTGGCTCGGGCGCAGGGTGAGGTAGCGCTCCGCCAGACGGCGCGTCTGTGGCACGACGGTCTCGTCGGCGGCCAGCACTTCGGCGTGCGTGCGGGTCAGTTCGTCGTCGGCGACGCCCACCTGCTGCGCCAGCTGGCTGCGCAGCGTGTGGATCTGGACCGGATCCAGCGGGACTGCCGCCAGCGGTTCGAGAGTGGCACACAGGAAGGTCTCACTCGCGGCGACAAGGTGTTCCACCTCCGGCGAGTCCGTCAGGCTCGTGATCCAGTACAGTTCGGCCAGCACCTCGCCCGTGGTCATCGGCCGGGGCGGGCTCAGGTCTTGCAACCCCAGCAGTGCCCGCAACTCTTGGTCGAGGGTCCGACGCCGATTGTCGAAACCGTTCTGGTCCAGTGGATCAGCCTCAGGGTCGGCCGCATCCAGCGGTCCGGATTCTTCGTCGTCGCGCCGCTCCAGCTCCGCAAGCGCGCCCTCGTGAGTGGCCGCTTCCTGATCCGCGTGCAGTTCGAGCTGGGACCGGATCCATCGACTCAGTTCCTGACCGTCGATGCCGGTCGCGGCGGTGGGCATGGCTTGTGTCTGTTCCGCGACGAGGGTGAGGGCGAGGCGTACAGCTCCCCGCGTCACCGCAGCGGGTGGCAGCCGGAGTTGCTCGGCCAGCGCGCTCTGGGCCGGGTCCGAGGCCACTTCGGCGGGCTGGGCCGATGGTGACTCGCCGGATCGGTCGATGTCGGCGGGGATGGACGAGGCCTCGTGGGAGTCGGGTGTCGACTCTCGGTCGGTATCCGTCGCCGTTGCCCGCCGCAGCGCGTCCGTGACGCGTGCCTGCAACTCCTGGTCCGGGGCGTCCGCGCGATCGTCGACGGCGATACCGCTGTGCAGTGCCCAGGCGACCAGCCCGGCGGTGTCGTCGATACCGAGTTTGGTGCGTAGGCCGCGCCGGATGTATTTCACCAACGGCACCGAGAGGCCCAGCTCTGCCGAAATAGCCGGGTTCGTGAATCGCCGGGCCACTAGGCGCAGGACACTGGTCTCCTGCGGTGTCAGACCGACGTCGGCCGTCGGTTCGGGTATCGGTTCCGGGTGTTCGGCCGACCATGCCCGCTGCGCCGCCATCAGTAGCACGGCCCGATCAGGGGTTCCGAGCTTCACCGCGATGCTGTCGAGTTCGTTGATCACGGTGGCGTGTGATCCGCCCAACGTGCGAGCGATCGCTTTGAGTGACAGGCCTTGCGCGGCCAGCCGCAGCACCTCGGGTTCACGCCCGGTCAGTTCGGACGGGTGGGTGGCGATCCGAGATCGGAAGGCGCGCAACGTGGCCCAGGACACCGCTGCCGGATCACGGCTCGTGCCCGGCAGCGACTCGGCCAGCGCCTCGAGCCTCTCGTGCTGCGATGACGGTTCTCGTCGCTGCGCCGACACCCGGATCCTGCCGCGCGTACCGATCTTGTCGGCCAGTTGCACCAGCAAGGGATCCAACTGGCTCCGCGGCATGCCGAGTGCGGTTGCGAGGGCCTCGGGTGGCGCTCCCTTGGTGACCAGATGGAGCAGGAGCGCCTCGACTTCACTCAGTTCGACGGTCCGCGCCTCTGCGGGAGGCGACTGGAGGCTACGCGCCCGGTCTGCGAGTTCCTCGTGATCCGAGGTGCCCAGCTTGGCCTGGATTTGGACCCGATAGCCCCGTGCCGTAGCTGCCGTAACTCCCAGCTGGTCACCGATCGCCTGATCTGTGAGATCGGCCGCAACCAGGTCGAGAACCTCGCGTTCGCGCGGAGACAGGTCGACGTGCTTCCGCGTTGCCGCGGAGTGGGGATCGCCGGGCTGGAACGCCCCCTGCCGCTGTGCCGCCAGCAGCCCGGGCAGCCTGCCCTCGACACCCAACCGGCCGGGGAGCGCGGCCATGAACGTCCGCACCCGATACCGCGTCGTCGCCAGCTCGGTAGCGATTTCACGATTGTCCAGGCCGTTCGCCGCCAGCTGGAGAATGGCGACCTCGTCCGGAGAGAATTCGACGTCGACGTGCGGGCCGGATGGTTCGTCCAGCCATCCCTCCCGATCTGCCGCGAGGACCGCGGGAATCACACTCGGGCAGCGGAGTTTGGCACACGCATGCCGGGCGTAACTCTGGACGGTTTTGTGCGAGATCCCCATCAGCGGGCCGATTTCGGGGTAGGACAGGCCGCGCGCACTCAGGCGCAACACCTCGAGCTCCCGGGGGGTCAGCCCGCCTCTGTCGGGGATCGGAGCGTCGGATTCGGTCCGATCTGGTTCCGGAACCACCTGTGCGAGAGATTCTCCGGATGCCCGGACGCGAGCGACTGCCGAGGCGAATTTGCGAATCGCAGCCCACAGCAGAGGGTCCATGTCCTCGCCGAGAGCCGGTAGCACCGCTGCGGCCATCCGGTCCGACTGGCCCGGCCAGAACTGGCGGAGCACCCGCTGCTGGTTCGGGTCGAGCCCGCCCTCGCGGAGAGCGCGCCGCAGATCCTCGGGGTCGGCATCGGCCAGGGCGCGGGCTACCGCATCGCTCCGTTCGATCGACGGGCCGGCGACGTAGACCGCCAAGATCTGCCGCCGGAAATTGTCGAAAGCAGCACGCCTGGACGCCTGGACTGAGCGAGGCAAGTCCGGGACGGGTCGCGTCGGGTCCGGCTGCGCATCGTCGGGGGCGCCGAGGTGGATCGGGGCCGGGACAGCTGCCCGCGCGTGGGACCGACTGTGCTGCTGCCAGAACTCCGGTGGGAATGCCGACCTGTCGTCAGGTCGCCCGGTCGCCGCACGCGATGAATGGCTCTGAGGCGTTTGCGTTTCGGGCGTCTGTGCGGTGCGGTCCGTGGTCGGCGCGACCGTGGCGCGGTGCTCCGCCTGGAGCCGGGCCAACTCGTCGAGCACGAAACCGGTGTCGGGATTCAGGTATGCGATTTGCTGTTCCGCGTAGTCGGCGCGAGCGGTGGGGGACATAGCGCGCCATTTCGCGGCCAGGGATGCGGACGGGCCGTTCGAGGCGATGCTCGTGCCGGACTCCGACGCAGTCGGGACCGGACCGCGATAGTCCGCCTGCACCAAAGCATTGCGCTGTTCGGCTTCCCGCAACACCTGGAAATACGGAATGTCGCGAAGCAGGGCTTGCAGGACGTAGGCGGGATGTGTGCGATCGGCCGGTGCGGTCCTGCCGAACGCATTGTTCGCCTCGGCCAGGGCTTCCGCCGGATTGAATACCGCGAGGTCACCCATTTTGGGCTCGTAGGTGCCCATTTCCGTACCCTGTGGCTCTTCGCCCGCAAGTCTTCGGTTGTCTTCCTCTGCCTCCTTCAGCTTTTTCCTGCTGCTGCTGTACGAATCGAGCTGCCCCAGCCAATCGTCGAAATCGAGGTCCGGTGCCAGCATGCCGGCCTTCTTGAACTCGGCGAAATGCGTGTACAGGAATCCGAATGCTCGGGCCTCTTTGGAGTCTTCGTAGTCCTTCCCCTGGACCGCTCCGTCTCGTAGGTGGGCAATCGGCTTTTTGTCGTAGAGCCCCTTCCGTGCGGCTCGATCCTGTAGATGGCCCATCTCGTGACTGACGGCGTCGTATGCGGGATCGCCGGTCGGGGCCATCAGGTGGCCTCTCTGCACCGCCTTCCGCATGGTGTTCCGGAATCTCTCCGGGTCACCGAAGAGGTTCTCGTTTAAGACCATGAAGGTCGGGGCGTCCTTTTCGATGCCTTGGGGAGTCCAGATACAGGCACCGGTATTGCCGACCATGGGGGCGACCAGTATGACGTCGAGCTTGATCTCCTGTCCTGCCGCGAAACCGTCGACAATCGCATTCCTGATCGACAGAGCTGTGTCGACGGAGATTTCCGGTTTGTCCAGTCCGAGTACCTCGATGTCGAACTTCTCGAACAATTTCCGGGCGATGGCCTGCTTGGTTTTTCGATCGGCCTCGGCCGTCCTCGCGGAGTTCGCACGGTCGCGATTCTCGGCCGAGGGTTCCCGTTGCCGGGCCGTCGAATCGGCTGCCGGCCCTGCGACCTCCTGCGCGACCCACCCGAACAGGGTGATCTGAGCGTCGGTGAGGTCGTCGCTGCGGGATCTGGGATCGAGCGCTTCGCTGACGAGTCGGCGTACGGCGGGATTCAGGTGATTAAGGCTGTCGAGCCACGTGTTTCGCGCTTGGCTGAGCAGCCAGTCGCCGATGTCGATGCCCGGGGGGACTTGCCAGCCACCGGCGTCGGCGGCGCCGAGCGTGGCCCGGGCGACGGCGTGCGCCAGGAGCTGGATCCGCGTGGGTGGGGTACCGTGCTCCGAATCCCCGCTGAGTACGGCACACATGGCCTGGGCGGTGGCTGGGCCGAAATGGCGGTCCAAGGCCTGCGCGGCAGACCGATCGCCCTGCTGCGCCCGCTGCAGTGTCTCGGTGCGGTCGCCGGTAGGCAGCTGGTCGAACGGGACGGTGGTGCCCGCAGCGGCCGCCAGTTCCGGCTGGGCGGTCGGCACCTGCGCAATCAACTGGGCGACGGCTGCGGTGTGCGCGTCTTCGAGCCGGTGTCCTTGCTGCAGCACCGTCCCGGCGTCGGTGACGAGTTGACGCTGCGCCGGATCGAGTCGATTCAGGCTGGTGTGCAACAGATTTCGTGCGGTCTCGCGCACGTGGTCGGCGACGTCGGTGCCGATGGGGATCCCTTGCGACTCGACCTGATCGAATGTCGCGTCGCGGACGGCCTGCGCGACCGGCAGCAACGGTGCGGCCGCCTGTCCGCCGGGTGCGTCCAGCACCCGCAGGAGATGGCGGAGGGTGCTGTCGCCGTGCTCGTCACGCAGGTTGGCTGCGACCGGTGGGTTACCGGAAGCCAGGTTGGATGCTGCCCCGGCGGCGAGGCCTGCGGCGGTCGGGACGGGGGTGCCGTTGTGGGTGGCGGCAGGCGCGTGCGAGGTCGCATGTGGACCGGTCGCATGCGGAGCCGCGGTCCCCGCGGATCGGGGAGGGGGTTGCTGGGGTTGCTGGGTCGCGGTGCCATGTGCGTCCGTGGGTGGGGCGTTGGCTTGGTTGGCGCTCGCGTACTTGGAGGCGAGCTGATTCTGCTCGACGGCGTCCTTCATCGCCGGGACGGCATGCTTCCACAGGTCGGACTCTGCGTTTCGCAGCGCCGTTTCGGTCCTGTTCAGTTCGATGCGCGTCGCCTCGGTGTTGAGGGCTTCGTGCTGTTCCTGGGCGGCCCGGTGGGCCTTGACGGCTTCCGTGTACTGGACGACCTGCTGTGTGACGCCGTGGTCGGTGACCCTGCCGAGAAAGTCCTCGGGGGAGACGTAGTGCACCGCCGAACCCGGGGTGCCACCGTGCTCCCGGTCGTCGCCGGATCCGCCACGGGCGCCACGACCGTCGACCTGGTCGTTCACCCGCTCGGAGTACGACGGCCCGCCGCTGACCTTGACGTCGACACCGCCGAGATCGATCACCTCCTGCGACGGTGTCGGGTCGGCGCCGCGGCCTCCGTCCTTGTTGGTGATATAGATGGTGCCCTTGTCCCCGAATTCCTCGATCTTCTGCCTGACCAGGGCCTCGGCGTCGGCATTGCTACCGCCGTGCTCGGCGTAGAAATCCGCATCGACCACCTCGAATTTCAGCTCGAAGTCCGCGCCGTGTTCTTCCTTCGCCGCTGTGCGGAGCAGGTCGATCAGTCCGATCCGCCCGGCGTCCGGGTCGCCCCGGATTTCGCCGTTGTCCATGCACACGACCCACTGCGCACGGCCCGTTTGCTCGCCGTCGACAACATGTGCGTCCCGCACGATGTCACGGGCCAGCTGAGTGAGTTTCGAATGGGTGTTCTCGTAGAATTTCGGCGGTTCCACGACCCGTTGCGATGTATAGAATGTCGGAAGCTCCGGCACCGGCCCCACGCCGTACAGGTCGTAGGTGATGCCCTCGACGCCCTTCATGGTCCCGGACAAACCAGACGGCTCGAACAGCAATTTGCTGCCGATCAACTGCTGATCCGACATACGCAGGGAATGTTCCTGATTCGCCCGGACCGGCAGCCCTTCCTTGAGGTCGACGAACTGACCGACGTCCTGCCAGCGCACCTCGGTCGACTTCGTCCTGTCCCACATCGCCTTGTCGTTGGTTTCGTGCGCGAGGATGCCGATCTTCGCGCCCTCGCCTTCGTCCGCCCGGGTGATGTAGTGCGTGCCCTTCTCCAGCCCCCAGCGGGCGTTGGCGGCATCGGCGTACAGCTTCAGCTCCGAGGCGGTGACCGGTCCACCCGCCACCCTCTCCAGCTTGGTGACCGCGGCCGGGGTCGTTTCCGCGGCCCACATTCCCCGGGTGTTCTCCGGCCTCTTGAAATCCGCTGCCGTCAAGCCGTGTTCGCGCTCTGCTGTCGTCAGCCGATCCCAGATCCCCTGCAGTTCGGCGACCACCTCGGGTGGGGCCTCCTCCGCCGCCCCGGGGGAAAGTACGCATTCGGAATTGCCGTCGAAGATGGTGTCGAATTCGTCGACGGTGAGCTTGCCCGCCGGGAACGGGTCGTACCGGAGGTCCAGGCCGTGATCGGATGCCGCGGTATCCAGCCTCTCCTTGATCAGATCGATAGACGGTTTCGTGTTGAGGAAGTCCCGCAGTGCCGTCACCTCTTGGGGCGACATGCCACTGGCCGCGAGCTCGTTCATCATCGAATCCGCGACCTTCAACGCCCGGAACAGGTAGTCCTCCTTCGTGCCCACGATGATCCGGCTACGGCCGGGCACCGGATCCGGCAACGGACCGTCCTGATCCATCCGGACCACATCGATCCCGATATCCGCCTCCGGCCGCGCCACGAACGCCTCGAACTCAGCGGCCAGCTCACCGGCGAGCAGGTCACTGCTGGTCCATGCATGTGCGGTGCCGTGATCGATGGCATCGGCCAGCTTCTTCATCGTCATCACGATGGTCTTGCCCTCGCCTGTCTTCATATCGACCGGGCCGTGCTTCAGCAGCAGAAACGCTGCAACCTGTGTCTCTCGCACCAGCCGATGCCGGTCGTCGCCCCGGCGAATCCACTCGGTCATCGCCGCGATGCGCTCCTCGATGGATCCCCGCACCATCGCGTCGATCAACGACTCCGGTGCGGCGTTCGCCATCGGGCTCGTACCGTCAGCCGTGCTGCCCGGCTCTCGCAACGCCCCGTTGGCGCGACCGGCATCCAAGGCCGCGCGAACTCGCTCCTGCGCAACGACGTCGAACACAGCGTCGCGATCGGTGAGCACCCCAGCCTTGTAGTCGTTCATCAGCGAAACGCCCGCGTTGTCCGAGATTTCGACGAGGTCACGGGCTCTGGCATGAGCTGCGGCGTCATGCTGGGCCACCGCCGCCTCGTACGCATCCCGGCACTCGGCCAACCTCGCCTGAGCCTGGCGGAGTTGTTCCTGAGCGGCCCGCGCGGCTTCGACGGCCACTCGATCCTCCGCCGTGCCCCGCCCGAACAGATCGCGTATCTCGTCGCCGAAGCCGACGCCGGTGGCCCGCTCATGCTGCTCCGCCACCCGTACGGCCTTCTCCTGCCGTTGCAGCTCGGCATGGGCGGCCCGCTCGCGCTCGGCCGCCACTTCGACACGCTGCCGGTGGTGTTCGCGCACCAGCTCGTTCTGCTGCCGCTCGGCCGCATTACGCTGCTCTACCTCGGCTCTCGCCCTCGCACGCGCGTCCGCGGCAGGGTCTTCGTTGCGAGCGGTGGGCGGAGCAGCCGAATCTCCCTGTGCGCGAGCGGATTCGGACTCGGGTGGTGGCGCCTCCGTGTCGCCGGGGATATCGGATCTAGTCTTCGCTTGCTGCTCACTCGCACTGTCGTCGGCCGCTCGACCGCCGGGGATATCGTCTCCGCTGGTATCGGACTCGCCGGGCTTCGGTTTCGATGGTCCCGCCTCGTCGACTACATCGGGATGACCTTTGGCCTGTTGCCCTTTCGCGCTGTCGTCGGCCGGGAGTGCGTGCTCCGGTGCGTTCGCCTCGTCCGGATGCGTGGCTCGCGCGGTCTCGTCGCCTGTGGTGCCGTCAGCCGTGCGACCGTGCTCCGACTCCGGTTCGGCGGCCGAGGGTGGTGTGTTCCGGTTGTCATTGTCGGTGGCGTGAGCGGTTGCCGACCCTGAGGGGGCATGGCCGTCCTCGGCCGGCCCGCGCGCTCCTCGGACCGGTTCGACGGCGGGAGGGCGCTCCGCGGCAGCAGCCTTCGGGGCCGACACACGTGGCGGCCGATTGCCTCCGGCAGCACCCGGCGAACCGGCAGCGGGTGTGCCGGGCTGGGCGCCTGCGGCAGGTCGCGCCGGGCCGCCCAACGGCTGCGCGGTCTGGCGCTGCTGCCCGCCCGCGTCCACGAACCTGTCCCCGCCGGGGGAGCGCGGACCGGAATCACCGCGTTGTGGAGCGGGCGACTGGTCGATGGTGATCGTCATACTCGGGGACACGTCGTGGTCCGAAGACAGGCCGTCGGCCGATTCCTTGTGCGCCGCCGGTACCAGCTCGGGCACGGCCGGCTCGGGATCGGTGGCCACGCCAGGAACCCGTTGTGCCCCTCGGCGCTCGGTCGCAGGCACGGTCGTGCTCTGTTGCGCCGATGCGTCGTGCGGGTCGGCCGTGACGGTGCGCGGAGCGGCTTCCTCGTCCGCTGCGACACCTCGTTGCCGTGCCGATGACGATGGCCCGGCCGCCGGATCGTCGCCTCGGGCATCCGCGACGGCGCGGCCTCGCCCGGCCGGCCCCTCGCCCGCCGGATCGTCGCCTCGGGCATCCGCGACGGCGCGGCCTCGTCCGGCCGGCCCCTCGCCCGCCGTGTCCCGGCCGCCGGGATGCGGTCGGGCCGTGGCGGCGGCGTTGTCCGGCACCGCGGCGTGCTCCGGCGAATGCGGTGCCGCCGGTGATTTCTCGGAGCCGACCCGGTTGCCGTGAGCCGACCCGGGCGCGACGTCTGCCGGTCGAGCACTGTCTTCGCCGGTGTCCGCGGGGTGTGGTCGCCCCGAGTGGTCCGGCCCGGCTGCAGGGCGATCATGTTCGGTGGTCTGCCGTGCTGTGCCCGCGTTCTCGGCGGTGCTGTTATTCGAGTCGTGCGGTGCTGGAGGCAGTTCCCCGTCGACAGGAGCTTCAGCGGCGCCCACGGTGTCGGAATCCGGTCGTGCGGCGGGAGCGTTCCGTGACCCGGGCGCCTCCGCCGATGTCGGATCCGTCCCGATGCTCGGCACGCCGACCGGGTTGATGGTGGACGCGATGGCGGCCGCGGGGAAGGTGACGGTCTTGACGGGATTGACGTTGTCGATCAGGGCGCCGGGCATGCCCGCGGGTGCTTCCCAGTCCATGCTGTTGTTCGGCACGGAGAACGGCTGCTCCGGACGCGGCTTGTACTCTTTCGGCGGCGACACATCGGGTTGTTGATTGCCTCCGTCAGCTTTCGGCGTTGTCCCTGCGGGGGCCGGATCAGCAGGTGTGGCAACAGCGTCGGAGGGCGGCTTGACAGACTTGACCGGGTTGAGGTTGTCGGGCGACACATTCGGCACATTCGCGGGCTGCCAGTCGGCATTGTTCAACGGGAGTGTGGGACGGGCTGGTGCGTCCGCGGTTGCCCCGGGTTGGCGCAGCAGCGCCACAAGATTGTCGATCTGTTGTTGCTGATGGGTGTGGGAGGGGTTGTTCGGATCGAAGTCAGCGGTGACGATGCCATGCGAGCGCAGTGCGTCGACGAGCGAACCAGGCGACGGCTCGGCCCTGGTGACCTCCGGTGCGGCAGCGGGGTCGGCAGTCGTGTCGGGAAGTGGTGCCCGGCTGCGCATCCCCTGTGCCGCGAAGGCTGCCGCGCCGATGAATCCGCTACCCATACCGGGGATCAGGCCCTCGGTGAAGGCCTTGCGGCTGAACGGCTGGTCGGACAGCACAAGCGAGACGGCGGTGCCGCCGAGAGCGCCGACGGCTCCGGCTCCGGCGCCGACCATGGTGGTGCCGGCGAGCTGCAGGGCCACCCGCCCCGCGGTGCTGTTGGCGTTCGCGCCGATGGTGGCGACCTTCGGCCCCGCCCAGAGTCCGAACAGCATGCCGAGGGCGCCGCCGACACCGCCGGCGGCCGTTGCCACGCCGATGGATTTCCAATCCATCTGTTCGCGGTCGCCCTTGGCAACCTGGATCGCCTGGGCGCCGGCTTGGGTGCCGCCGCCCAGCGCTACTCCCATCACGACTCCGTTGCGCAGCAGCACCATCGAGCCGCGTTCCGCCGCCAGTTCCGCACCGCGTCCGGAAAGGAACGCCACGAACCTCATCCACGCGCGCTGCGCCGCGGTCCGGGTCGCCATCTGTGCAATGGCGGCCTGGATCGGACCACCGGCCGCGAACATCAGGGCGCACCGGGCCAGCTGGATGGCCAGGATCACGGCCATGCTGATGATGACCATCTTCTGCAGCTCGGTGGCGTTGGCGCTCTCGTAGAGCTGTCTGGCGAGGCTGTCGCAATTGGTGGCCTGCTGTCGGAAGCGCTCGGCCGTGCGCCGGTGCTTGTCGGCGATCGCGGCGACGGTCTCGCCGTGTGAGCCCTCGGGCGGCTTTGCCTTGGCTTCGTGGTATTCAGCCTGCTCACGACACCATTCGGCCTTATCCGACCAAGCGTCGGCGGCGCGTCGTTCCGCGTCCTCGTCGCCCAGAGGGAAGTGCCCGGCGACACACATCACTACGACCGGGGGGAGCCAGGCCGGCAACCGCAGCGTCATGTGGGCACGCGTTCATCGATGCCTGTCCGGCAAGCGGCTCCGGGAACGCTACTGCCGCCGCCATCGCACGGTCGCACCCGAATCCCGTGTCCTTCCGCCTGCGGGAGGTTCCTCTCCGGTCGTCGGCAGGTACGCAGCATCATCTGCACTACGCGGCCCCGTACTATCTCGGGGAACCTTCGTTGTCCCTGCGGAAGAAAGCGCGAATCTCGTTGAGGCTGGGGGCGCCCGGGGAGATATCGGGCAGGTCGGGCAGGTCGTCGAGGTCGTCGTCGATGGGTGCGGCGAGCGCCTCGGCCTGCTGCTTCGCCCGGTGCGCCGCGGCCAGGGTGACCTCCACGATCGCCCTGCTCAACTGCTCCGGTGTCTGGCGCATCGCCGCGGCCGTGAGGCGCAGGTCCGTCAGCACGCCGGCGGCGTCCACCGTCACCTCTACCGATTGGTCGGGAGAACTCGCCTGCGTGCGAGCATTCTCCAGTTCTCGGAACACATCGGCGAGCCGACCCTGCTGACGTTCGAAGGAGTCGAGGAGATGTTCGAGCTGGTTGCGCATGCCGTTGTTGGCCGAGCGCAGGCCTTCGCGCTCCCATCGATCCATGCCACGACCTTCCGACTCGAATTCCTCAGCGGACAGCGACGACCGCGGACCTCCGAACGTGCCCATAATGATGACCGACAGGTGCGTGGTTCACCGCTGGTGGGAAGGGAGAAAGAACCAGACGCCGTCCGCCCGGGCCGAGGCGGGTCTCATCGCCGGTCCGGCACCGCCGCACGCGACATCGTCACCAGCAGCCGACCCAGCACCTTCTGCGGGCCGTTGGCCTCGTCGTCACTCGATTCGACCGCGGCGAATCCCTCGGCCAGCGCCCTGCCCGGAACGAATAGACCCTGCTCGAAACAGTCGTCGCCGAGCTGCGCCCGCCACCGCTTGTAGCCGGCGACCACCCGGCTCAGCGTCTGGCCTCGGGGGTCGTCGATCCGCACGTATTCGGTGATGAGCGCGCGTTGCGCCTCCTTGTGCGCCCGGAACCCGCCGATGAGGTCGATCGCGGCGCCGAGTTCCCGCAGGATCGCGGCATACATCGGTCGCCGTGGAGGACCGGATCGGGTCGTCGCCCGGGAACGGCCGGCCAACGTCCGAGGATCGATCACAGCAGCGTGAGCCAGTACGATCCACGGCGCCACCTCACCGGATCGCTTTGCCGTGCTGCGATCCTCGACGGAAGACAGCGAATCCGTCACATCCCGGATCTCGACTCCGCGCAGCACGACCGGCATCCGCGGGAGGACGGTGTCGACAGCATCGGCGATGTCCTGGACCGTTGCCGCGGCGATACCCGCCGCGTCGAATCCGACGATTTCGATGTTGTGCCGAGCGGCCATCTCCCGAGCGATCCGCATGGCCTCGGCATCGGTTGCTCGGTGAGCCCGCACGCCTGCGGGTTTCGGGGCCCGCTTCCGCCCGAGACGAGCCGGCTCCGGCTTCTTGCCCGCGGGCGGGCGGTCCGGGGTGCGCGGAGGAGATATCCGAGGCGGGGTTTCGTTCGCCGGCGCGGCCGAGGGGCTCGGAGCCTTTGCCCAAGGGGTGCCCGACCCGTTCCGCGTCCACGGCGTACCCGCCGGCGGCTTGCCGGCGTCCTTGCGGCCGCCCGGCATCGTCTGTGGACCCGCCTGCTGCCTCGTCGGTGTATCCGCCGGCGCTCCCTGCCGCTCTGCGCCGCTACCGGGTGTTGTCGGCGATCCGGTCTCGGCCGCCGGGGGTTGGTCACCGGATTTGTCCTGCGATTCGGTTTCTGGAGGATTGGTCGTCGAATCGTCCTGCTGTCCGGATTCCGGAGGTTGCTGTCCGGACTCTGCGGGCTGCTGGCCAGGATTCGCGGGCTGCTGACCGGGTGTCGGGAGTTGCTGGCCGGATGTCGGTGGTTGCTGTGTATCGACGCGGTCGTTCGGGGTGTCCGGCTGCGGACGGGCGGAGTCTCCGTTCGCCGTGCGATCGAACGTGCCCGGAGACCGTACGGAATCGTCTGTGGGACTGAGGGATTCGCTAGACGTCGTCTGCGGAATGGGTCCTGCCGACCGGTTCTGGCTCGGTGCGTTCGTGTACGGGATGCCATCGTCGGCCGAGTTTCGGATGTTCCGCCTGCCGTCGTGGTCCCGGTCCTCGAACGCATCGGCCGCATCCTTCATCGCGGAACTCATCGCCCGTATGTCCGCGACGAGGTCGTCGAACCCATCCAACGTACGGTCGGCACCGGGCTTGTAGGTGTGGGCGAACGTCTCGCCGGCTTCGTCGTCACCCCAGAACTCACCCTCGTCGGCGAGTGCCGCCTTCAGCTCGTTCGCCACCCGTTCGGCGTCCTCGGCCGCCTGCCGCAGCTCCTGCGCCGATTCGCGCAGCTGGGCCGGGTCGACCGACAATGATTCGGCCACGCGACCCCCTAGGTCGATTTCGAGACGGCCCGGCCGTCTTCGGCTGCTCAACGGGACGTCGCGCATCGGCGAATCGCCACGCGCTAGGTCGACCCGAGCCGAAGCATATGCGACGTGCGCTGGTGTTCTCGTCGGCGGGAACGTGTGCGGTGGGCGCTGCTGCGCTGGACGCGTGCGCGAGCGGGCGGTGACAGTGTGGCGAGCGTGGCGGCTGGCCTGGACTCCGACAACGTCGACATCCGGCTGTGCGCGGTCCTGGCGCTCGCCGAACTACCGGCGACGAGACGACGGTGGCGCTCACGAGCGCGCTCGATGACCCGGACCCGACGGGACCCCCGCACCGACCCCCGCGAGCGGCACATGGCTGTGGCAAACGTCGAGTAGAGCTCTCGCTGGTGTGCCACTCGTCGTCATCGCGGAGCCCGATCGCGTTCGAGTCGGCTGGCTGTGATTCGTTCGGTGGCTAGTGCGGAGGCTTGGTCGAGGTTGCCGCCGGTCAATCGGGCCAGGATGTCCTTCAAGGTTTTGATTTCGCCGGAACCGCCCCAGTGTCCTTCGGGAATCTCGGTGGGGAAGACCCAGATGCGGCCGGGGTCGCGCGGCCACGCGCCGTCTTCGGCGTCGAGGATGGCCTCGGTGATCTCCCGGACGACACCGGCCCGCTGGATCGCGTCGAGTTGTCCCTCCGGTACGGACGGCACCACTTTGTACCGTGGGGCTTCCGCGGGCGCGCCGCCGACGAACACGGCGGCCGGCCGGTGCAGAAAGGCCCACGACACGGAGCGTGTGAGCGGGTCCGACGGGTCGAAACCCTCATGCCGGATGAGGATTTCGGTGATTCGGTTCAGCAGGGCTGCTTCGCGCTCGGGAGTGAAGGTGCCCGCAGGGATGTAGACATCGAGCATGGGCATGCCGACCGCCTCCTAGGTTTAGTTATGAAACTCAGATGGCGGCACCGTATGACCCTGGATATAAAAAGTCAACTCAGATGGGTATCGTGGCCGCATGACGTCCGCACCGCGCATCGACCCCGTCAACTGCTCAGTGGCACGTGCGCTGTCGGTGATCGGCGAACGCTGGTCGCTACTGATCGTGCGGGAGGCGCTCGACGGCGCGCGACGGTTCAGCGAGTTCCGCGACCGCTTGGGCATAGCCAGCAATCTGCTCTCGGCCCGGCTCGACAGCCTCGTCGAAGCCGACGTGCTGGAAAAAATTCCTTATCGGGAACCAGGGACTCGCCAGCGCTACGAGTACCGCCTCACCCAGCGCGGCTTGGATCTGCGACCGACCTTGATCGCCTTACTCGAATGGGGCGACAAATATCTGGCAGATCCGCAGGGCCCCTCGGTAGTGGTCCGCCACCAGACCGAAAGCGGCGAGGAATGCCAGAAGCCGGTCCGCGTCGTCCTCGAATGCGCCGGTGGCCACACCCATTTGCCACCCTCGACGATCCGCCGCACACCCGGACCCGGGGCGCATCTCGTGAACCCGGTCTGACCTCGGCTGAGGATGCCAGTGACCGCCGATAGAAGCAGTCCGCCTCACAAACGGCGAAGGCCGCCTCTATCGCATCGATGGAGGCGGCCTTCGGTTCGGCTGGGTCCGTGAAATCAGCGGGTGAACAGAAGCGCTCGCTTGACTTCCTGGATCGCCTTGGTGACCTCGATGCCGCGGGGGCAGGCGTCGGTGCAGTTGAAGGTGGTGCGGCAGCGCCAGACGCCTTCGACGTCGTTGAGGATGTCGAGGCGTTCGCGGGCGGCTTCGTCGCGGCTGTCGAAGATGAAGCGGTGGGCGTTCACGATCGCGGCCGGGCCGAAGTAGCTGCCGTCGCTCCAGTACACGGGGCAGGAGGTGGTGCAGCAGGCGCACAGGATGCACTTGGTGGTGTCGTCGAACCGGGCGCGGTCGGCCTGGCTCTGGATGCGTTCGCGGGTGGGCTCGTTGCCCGAGGTGATCAGGTAGGGCTTCACCGCGCGGAACGCGTCGAAGAACGGCTCCATGTTCACCACGAGGTCCTTCTCCACGGGCAGGCCGCGGATCGGCTCGACGGTGACGGTGATCGACTTGCCGTTCTTGGGCAGCATGTCCTTCATCAGCACCTTGCAGGCCAGCCGGTTGACGCCGTTGATCCGCATGGCGTCGGAACCGCAGACGCCGTGCGCGCAGGACCGGCGGAAGGTGAGCGTGCCGTCCAAGTAGGACTTGATGTAGATCAGCAGGTTCAGGAAGCGGTCGGTCGGCAGCGCGGGCACCTGGAAGGACTCCCAGTGCGCGCCCTTGTCGTCCTCCGGATTGAACCGGGCCACCTTGACGGTGATCATCACGGAGCCCTCGGGGACCGGAGCGGGCGTCTGCGAAGAGGGTGCTTCGGCAACAGCAGTCATCAGTACTTACGCTCCATCGGCTCGTAACGGGTCTGCACCACCGGCTTGAAGTCCAGGCGGATGTCCGAAAGGAGCTCCGAGCCCTCCTTGTAGGCCATCGTGTGGCGCATGAAGTTCACGTCGTCGCGGTCCGGGTAGTCCTCGCGGGCGTGGCCGCCGCGCGATTCCTTCCGGTTGAGCGCGCCGACCACGGTGACCTCGGCCAGCTCGAGCAGGAAGCCGAGCTCGACGGCCTCGAGCAGGTCGCTGTTGTAGCGCTTGCCCTTGTCCTGCACGGTGATCCGCGCGTAACGCTCCTTGAGCGCGTGGATGTCGGTGAGCGCCTGCTTGAGCGTGTCCTCGGTGCGGAACACCGAGGCGTTGTTGTCCATCGACCGCTGCAGCTCGGTGCGGATGTCGGCGACCCGCTCGTCGCCGTGCTCGCTCAGCAGCTGGGTCAGCCAGTCCTGCACCATCTGCGCCGGGTTCTCCGGCAGCTCGACGAACTCGCTGCGCTGCGCGTGCTCCGCGGCGGCGATGCCGGCGCGGCGGCCGAACACGTTGATGTCCAGCAGCGAGTTGGTGCCCAGACGGTTGGCGCCGTGCACCGAGACGCACGCGCACTCGCCCGCGGCGTAGAGGCCGGGGACGACGTCGCTGTTGTTGCGCAGCACCTCGCCGCGGATGCGGGTCGGGATGCCGCCCATCACGTAGTGACAGGTCGGGAACACCGGCACCAGTTCCTTCACCGGGTCCACACCCAGGTAGGTACGGGAGAACTCGGTGATGTCGGGCAGCTTCTCCTCGAGCACGTCCTCGCCGAGGTGGGTCACGTCGATGTAGACGTAGTCCTTGTTCGGGCCCGCGCCGCGACCCTCCAGCACCTCGAGCACCATCGAGCGAGCGACGATGTCACGCGGCGCGAGGTCCTTGATGGTGGGGGCGTAGCGCTCCATGAACCGCTCGCCGTCGGCGTTGCGCAGGATGCCGCCCTCGCCGCGGACGGCCTCGGAGATCAGGATGCCGAGTCCGGCCAGGCCCGTCGGGTGGAACTGGTGGAACTCCATGTCCTCCAGCGGCAGGCCCTTGCGGAACACGATCGCCATGCCGTCGCCGGTCAGGGTGTGCGCGTTCGAGGTGGTCTTGTACATCCGGCCCGAACCGCCGGTGGCGAACACGATCGACTTGGCGTGGAAGACGTGGATGTCGCCGGTGGCCAGCTCGTAGGCGACCACGCCGGTCGCGACCGGGCCGCGATCGGTGTCGGTGAGCACCAGGTCCAGCACGTAGAACTCGTTGAAGAACTCCACGTCGTGCTTGACGCAGTTCTGGTACAGCGTCTGCAGGATCATGTGGCCGGTGCGGTCGGCGGCGTAGCACGCGCGGCGAACCGGGGCCTTGCCGTGATCGCGAGTGTGCCCGCCGAAGCGCCGCTGGTCGATCTTGCCCTCGGGCGTCCGGTTGAACGGCAGGCCCATCTTCTCGAGGTCGAGCACCGCGTCGATGGCCTCTTTGGCCATGATCTCCGCGGCGTCCTGGTCGACCAGGTAGTCACCACCCTTGACGGTGTCGAAGGTGTGCCATTCCCAGTTGTCCTCTTCGACGTTGGCCAGCGCGGCGCACATGCCGCCCTGGGCCGCGCCGGTGTGGCTGCGGGTGGGGTACAGCTTGGTCAGCACCGCCGTCCGAGCACGCGGGCCGGCCTCGATCGCGGCGCGCATGCCCGCGCCGCCCGCGCCGACGATGACGACGTCGTAGCGGTGCTCCTGGACAGGACGAGATTCACTCATGCGAGGGGGCCTGTTCCTAACTGATGTTGGGGTCGAAGGTGAAGATGACGTAGGTGCCCACGCCCATGATCAGGATCATCGAGACGGCCAGCAGGGTCTTGAGCCAGAAGCGGGTCGAGTCCTTGCGGGAGTAGTCGTCGATGACCGTGCGCAGGCCGTTGCCGCCGTGCAGCTGCGCCAGCCACAGCATGGTCAGGTCCCAGAACTGCCAGAACGGGCTGGACCAGCGGCCTGCGACGAAGGCGAAGTTGAGTCGCTTCACGCCGCCGTCGAGCAGCAGCATGATCGCCATGTGGCCGAGTACAAGCACGATCAGCAGCAGGCCGGAGAAACGCATGAACAGCCAGGCGTACTTCTCGAAGTTGTTGTTCGAGCGCGCGCGCGGCGAACGCGGCAGGTCCAGGCTGGCCGGACGGTCGTAAGACTTTCCGATGACAGGTGCGCTCATTTTCAGTGCTCCGTGAACAGGTAGAAGAACTGGCGCCCGATCGCGGGAACGGCCAGCAGGAACCAGATCGCGAGAATGATCCAGAGCATCAGGCGCTGGTACTTCGGGCCCTTGGACCAGAAGTCCACCAGGATCACGCGGACGCCGTTGAGCGCGTGGAACAGGACGACGACGACCAGGCCCATCTCCATCAACGCCACGATGGGCGTCTTGTAGGTCTCGATCGCTTCGTTGTAGGTGTCCGGGCTCACGCGCACCAGGGCGGTGTCCAGCACGTGGACGAAGAGGAAGAAGAAGATGGTGACGCCGGTGATCCGGTGCAGCGCCCACGACCACATTCCGGGGTCGCCTCGGTACAGCGTCTTCCGCTTCGGCTGGGCCGGAGCTTCAATCGTGGTCATAGAGTGCGGTGCCTCCAACGTCGTTGATGGACCCGGTTTCAGATCCGACGCCGACGGCGTGGCGGGCGAATGCCCAGGTGGCTGTACTCCGGCCCGTCGCAGGGAACCTGAACCGATCTGTTCTGGACTCTAATCCTCCAGCAATCCCGGAACTAATTCGGCGTACCGTGCGTTGCGCGACACCGGATCGGGTTAGGCTTACCTTTCTTGATGGGTGCGGGGTTCCGTCGTGGTCCTTGCGCGGCCGTGATCGGCTCGGTCCCGAAGGGGTTCTCTGTGTCGGAAATCGACTGGAAATTATTGCGCGACAACGCTTTTCAAGTCATGCACAACGCCTATGCGCCGTACTCGCGGTTTCCGGTCGGCGCCGCGGCTCTCAGTGTCGATGGCCGAACAGTGAGCGGTTGCAATGTGGAAAATGTCTCATACGGTTTGGGCCTGTGTGCCGAATGTGTACTCATCGGTAACTTGATTTCGGGGGGTGGGGGGCGTCTTCGGGCCATCTCCGTCACCGATTCTCGCGGCGAAATCCTGATGCCCTGCGGGCGCTGCCGCCAACTGCTCCACGAGCACGGTGGAGGCGATCTCCTTGTTGATCACAAGGCCGGGCCCGTGCCGTTGCGCACGCTGCTGCCGGACGCGTTCGGCCCCGACGACTTGGACGCGGGGCAGGTCTAGGCGAGCACCTCGGCGACGCTGCCGGTGTCGCCCGGCTCGCGACCGCCGGTCATACCGATTCGTGTGCGTCTGCCCTCGTAGATCGTGGCGGATCCGCCGGATGATCTCGGCTTCGGCGCGCCCGGAGACCTGCAGCGCTGCGGGTGGCGTCCCATCGGCGAGAACTCGGCTGCGCGCAGGCCCATGCCAAACTGTCGACCGTGACGGCACTGGACGCGGTTTCGATCATCACGACCAAGCGCGACGGCGGTGAGCTGTCGGACGCGCAGATCGACTGGGTGGTCGACGGCTTCACCCGCGGCGCGGTGGCCGACGAGCAGATGTCGGCGCTGGCCATGGCGATCGTCTGGCGCGGGATGACGCGGCGCGAGACGGCGCGGTGGACCGCCGCGATGATCGCGTCCGGGCGGCGCATGGACCTCACCGGTCTGCCGCGCCCGACCGTGGACAAGCACTCGACCGGCGGCGTGGGTGACAAGATCACGCTGCCGCTGGCGCCGCTGGTCGCGGCGTGCGGCGCGGCGGTGCCGCAGTTGTCCGGGCGCGGTCTCGGTCACACCGGCGGCACCCTGGACAAGCTGGAATCCATCCCCGGCTGGCAGGCGGACGTGCCCGCGTCGCGGATGCGAGATCTCCTGACCGATCCGGCCATCGGCGCGGTGATCTGCGCGGCAGGCGCCGACCTCGCGCCCGCGGACCGACGGCTCTACGCCTTGCGCGACGTCACCGGCACGGTCGAATCGATCCCGCTGATCGCCAGCTCCATCATGAGCAAGAAGATCGCCGAGGGCACCGCGGCGCTGTTGCTGGACGTCAAGGTCGGCTCCGGCGCGTTCCTGAAGACCCTCGCCGGGGCGCGCGAGCTGGCGACCGCGATGGTCGAACTCGGCGACGACGCGGGTGTGCGGACGGTCGCGCTGCTCACCGCCATGGACACCCCGCTCGGCCGCACCGCGGGCAATGCCATGGAAGTCGCCGAATCGGTGGAGGTGCTCGCGGGGGGTGGTCCCGCCGACGTCGTCGAGCTGACCATCGCCTTGGCTCGCGAGATGGTCGCGCTGGCCGGGCTGGACACCGACCCCGCGGACGCGCTGGCCGACGGCAGGGCGATGGATCACTGGCGGACGATGATTCGCGCCCAGGGCGGCGACCCGGACGCGAAGCTGCCCACCGCGAAACACACCGAGACCGTGCGCTGCGACGCCGACGGCGTCCTGACCAGGCTCGATGCGCTGGGTGTCGGCATCGCCGCCTGGCGTCTGGGGGCGGGCCGGGCGCGTCAGGGCGATCCTGTTCAGTTCGGCGCGGGCATCGAAATGCACGCCAAGCCGGGCGATACCGTGACAGCGGGACAGCCGCTGCTCACTCTGCACACCGATACTCCCGAGGCGTTCCCCGGCGCGATGGAAGCTCTGCGCGACGCCGTCACCATCGGAACCGATGCCGCGCCCATTCCGGGTCAGCTGGTTCTCGATCGGATCACGTCCTGAGCTGTCCGCGGTGTCCCCTCGGGCCTGACCAATGGGCGGTCGAGGGGTCGTTCCGTCTCGTGGGCTCAGGGTCGCACCTCGGCGGGAATGTCGATGCTCGTCTCGGCGCCCACACCGGTCCAGCGGCTCACCTGCTTGCTTGCTCCACACGTCCTGTCCCGGCCGGGCCTCCGCCGTACTCGACCGTTCGGCCTCTCTAAGAGGCTCGACCGTTCGGCCGCTGTGAGGGTGAGCATCACCATGCTCCCGATCCGGAATCAGCGCACATACGCGCTTGCGGTCCACGGTCCCTGCGTCGGTGGCCGGTCCGAGGGGCTGCGGTACTCCGGCCTGTGGTGGGCACACGTGACGCGCGGGTGACGCAGAACCGGTCGGTGTCCGGTTGTGGACCGGGCAGCATCCGGCGGGCAACGAGATGGTTGTTACGGCCGAAGTCGGCTGCCGTTTCGGCCCGCTGCGGCTACCGTCGATACATGACTGGACCGATGCCTCTGACCCTCGCCTCGATCCGCCAAGCGCCGAAAGCGCTGCTGCACGACCACCTCGACGGTGGCCTGCGGCCCGCGACGGTGCTCGACCTCGCCGCCCAGTGCGGCTACGAGGATCTACCCGCCGACGACGAGGCGTCGCTGGCGGCCTGGTTCCGCGACGCGGCCGACAGCGGATCGCTGGAACGGTACCTGGAGACCTTCGCGCACACCGTCGCCGTGATGCAGACCCCCGAGGGCCTGCGCCGGGTCGCCCGCGAATGCGCCGAGGACCTCGCCGCCGACGGCGTGGTGTACGCGGAGGTGCGTTTCGCCCCCGAACAACACTTGGAGCGCGGTCTCACGCTGGACGAGGTGGTCGAGCACACGCTGACCGGGTTCCGCGAAGGCGAGGCGGCCGCCGCCGAGGACGGGCACCCGATCGTGGTGACCTGTCTGCTCACGGCGATGCGGCACGCCGCGCGCTCGCGGGAGATCGCGGAGCTGGCGGTGCGCTTCCGCGATCGCGGAGTGGGCGGTTTCGACATCGCCGGCGCGGAGGCCGGTTACCCGCCGAGCAGGCACCTGGACGCGTTCGAATACATGCGCGCCAACAGCGCGCACTTCACCATCCACGCGGGCGAGGCCTTCGGTCTGCCGTCCATCCACGAGGCGCTCGCGTTCTGCGGCTGCGACCGGCTCGGCCACGGCGTGCGGATCACCGACGACATCACCGTGCCCGGCGCGGTCGAGGACGCACAGCTCGGGCTGGTCGCCAACTATGTCCGCGACTTGCGCATCCCGCTGGAGCTGTGTCCGTCGTCGAACGTGCAGACCGGCGCGGTGCCCTCGCTGGACAAGCACCCCTTCGACCTGCTGGCCCGCCTGCGTTTCCGCGTCACGGTCAACACCGACAACCGGCTGATGAGCGATACCAGCATGAGCCAGGAGATGCTCAAGCTGGTCGAGACGTTCGGCTACGGCTGGAGCGATTTGGAACGGTTCACCATCAACGCCATGAAGTCGGCGTTCATCCCGTTTCCCGAGCGGTTGCGGATCATCGACGACATCATCAAGCCCGGATACGCGGTCCTCATCGGGTAGCGCTGTTCATAGGACGGATTGCGGGCGCGCACGAGGGTAGGCGGCGCCGGATCACCGCGCGGCAGCGAGGTTCCGCAGTCGGCAACCGGTTCGCTAGCGTGGCGACTATGGCGACTTTGCGCATCCCCCGCCGGTTCAACGGACCGCCCGACTCCGGCAACGGTGGTTACGTGGCCGGTCTGCTCGCCGACCGGCGCCCCGAGCCGGCCGTCACCGTGGTACTGCGGAGTCCGCCGCCCTTGGAGACGCCGCTCGACGTGCGGGACGAACGGCTCTACGACGGGGACAGACTGATCGCCGAGTCGAAGGGCGGCGAACTCGAACGCGACGCACCGCGCCATGTCGCGTTCGACGACGCGGTGGAGGCGACACGCAGCTACACAAGCATCGAGATGTTCGCTTCCTGCTTCGTCTGTGGCAGCTGCCGGGCGGACGGTCTGCGCATCGAACCCGGCAGGCTCGATGAGAACCGAGTCGCCGCGCCGTGGGTGCCCGACGCCACCGTGCCGCTGGGGCCGCCGCTGCTGTGGGCCGCGATGGACTGCCCTGGCGGCTGGTCGCTGCCCGGCATGCTCGAACGTCCCGCGCTGCTCGGCTCGATGACCGCCACGGTGCACGGCATCCCGCACGTCGACGAGCGCTGCGTCGTGGTGGGCGAGTTCCACGGCGAGCAGGGCCGCAAATGCTTCGCCTCGACCGCGGTCTACAGCGCCGACGGACGCCTGCTCGGGCAGGCCGAGCAGGTCTGGATCCGCTTGACCTGATTACTGCTTGTCGAGCCGGGACTCCAGGTTGCGTTCCAGTTCCCGCCAGGCCTGGGACTCGGCGGCGAACGGCGGGTTGGGCGCCAGCCGGGTGGGGTCCGGGTTCAGCAGGTAGGAGACATACCAGCCCAGCGGGGTGGACTGGGCCAGGGCTTGTTCCACCGTGTCGTCGTCGGCGTAGTCGGCGGCGTCGGTGAACAGTTCGACCGCCAGGTCCAGCTGCTCGATGTCGACCGCCTCCGGGCCTTCGGCCAGGTCCTCGGCCAAGCCGGGCAGCACGTAGACGTTCTCGTCGGTGACCTCGACCTCCAGCGAGCCGTCCACCGCCGCGGTCTGCACATCGGCGAAGGTGCTCACGCGGGACAGATCGTGCTCGTGGTCGTCGGCGAGGTAGCGGGCCAGCGCCCGTTCGGAGGAGAACACGGTGATCGAGCCCTTGGAGCCGAGGAAGATCGGCTCGTCGTCGAGGTAACAGCGCAGCGTGAAGACACTGCCCTCGGACGTGATGATCTTGACCGGGTCGATGCCGACCTCGTGCCAGAACGATTCGTCCTCGTCTTCCTCGTCCTCGTCGTCTTCCTCTTCGTCGAGGTCGACGGGCTCGAACTCCTCGTCCTCGTCGCTGTCGGCCGCGTCGTCGGCGTCGACCACGTTCTCCTCGGCGGCCAGCAGTTCGGCCTCGGCGACCGCGACCGCCTCGGCGTCGACCTCGGGCGTCCGCACCACGGAGTCGATGGCGTCCAGAACGTCGTCCCAGCCCTTGGCGATGGCCGCGCCGATCTGGTCCCACAGCTCCTCGCCGTCGCGACCGACGAACGCGCTCACGCCGCCGGGCAGCGCGCCGAGCACCGGATGCGAGCCGAAGAACTTCGTCACCGTCTCCAGTTCGCACACCTCGCCGATGTTGCGGACCATGCCGAGCGTGTCCTCCAGCTCGGCGACGGTGTCGACGTCGGGCTCGCCCGCCGCCAGCTCCGGCACCGCGACCAGGTCGAAGGAGAAGTTCTCCTCCGGCTCCAGTTCGACCGCCGACAGACCCGCGATGACCTTCCAGGCCGGATGGTCCACCAGGTCGTTGTCGGCGTTGGTGCGGATGAATGCGGCCAGCTCCGCCACGGACTCGAAACCGTAGAGGGCGTCCTCGTGACCGAGGAACGCCTCCCACTCGTCGTCACCGTCTCGCCAGCGCGGTGCCCACAAGGTGACGAGATCGCCGTCGGTCAGGCCGAGCTCGATCGGGACGATGTCTCCAGAAGCCATGTGCGGAAGCCTATCGACCTTCCGCGTCAGGCACTATCCGGCCCGCCCCCATTCGTCCCCGCGGGCGGCTCCGCCGCGGGGACGAACGACTCGTTCAGTGTCGCAACGACCTTGGACCGCTGTGCGCCGGCGTCCTCGGCGGCCTGTCTGCACGCCCAGACGATCAACTGTCCGACCTCCGCGGGCGGCAGCGAAGTGACCGATTCCGCCAAGGTCAGGCCGACCAGCGCGCCATCGCTGTTCACCTCGACGCTCACCGCGCCGTCCTCCGAGGTGAACCGTCCTCGTACCTGCTTCAGTCCGTACAGCGCGGCTTCCAGCGCCTCCAGTTTCTGGGTGGCCGACGTGACCAGGGCGTCCATTTCCGCACTCATACCGGCCTCATCCAGCTCGTCGGTCCCGTGTCCGCGTCGTCGATCCGGTCCAGCTCGTCCACCGCCTGCTGGCGGGTGGGCAGGCCGAGCCGGTCGAGGATGTCCGAGGGCATGCCCGCCTCGGCGAGCAGTTCGCGCCGCCGCGCCCGCGCCGCGATGGCGGAACGCTGGGTGAGCCGCAGGATCTCGTTCGCGAGCGACTGTGCGCCGTAGCGGTATTCGCTGCGCTCGAACTTGATCTCCACCGGCATGCCCTGGTCGGTGGCGCGCACCGAGATGGTGCCCGACCGGTTGCTGCTGGCCGCGACCGTGACATTCGGGACTTGGGGTCGGGTCATGCCGTCGGCCTGTAGAAGCCGTGGAAGTCCATGCCTGAGTTCTCCGTTCGAATCGAGCTGATCTGGACCGGGTCACCCGCCTCGACGAACTGCCCGTTGCCGATCACCATGGCCACGTGGCCGTCCCAGATCGCGAGGTCGCCTGGCATCAGGTCACCGGCCGACACCGGTGTGGCCCCGTTGCCCTGGTCGGCCGCGAGCCGGGGCAGGTCGACGCCCGCCTCGCCGTAGGCGTATTTGGTGAGCCCGCTGCAGTCCAATCCGGCGCCCGGGCTGTTGCCGCCCCAGACGTAAGGCGTGCCGACGGCGCCGATCGCCGACCGGACCGCTGTGGCGGCCTGTTCGTTGGGGGCCTCCACGACGCTGCCGTCGGGCAGCGTGATCTTCACGCCCTTGCCGTCGTCGGGCGCCCCCGACGAACCGGTGTCCGGCCGGGGCGTACCCGACGACGTGCCGGGTGTGCCACTGGAACTGCGCGAGGACAGCGACTGCAGCGGTGTGGCCATCACGGTGCTCAGTAACGACCCGGCGCCGTTGAGCACGCCGGACGCGGCGGACGCTGCCTGCTGCACGCCGGCGGCGGGCACACCGGCGAGCGACGTGGTGGGCGGCGGCGGAGTCAGGTCGTTCATCGACGCGGTGTGCGTCTGCAATTCGTTCTGCACCCGGCCGACGACGTTGAGCGCCTGGTTGAGGTGGTCGATCGCCGAGCCGACGAGCACCGTCAGACCCTCCGGCGTCGCCAGGACCGGACCCATGCTCGCCGCGGTGTTCACAAACGACTGCGCGATGTCGGTGAGTTCCTTCTGACCTGTCTCGACCTCGCCCGCGGCCTGGTTCACGACCGTGGCCATGTCGTTGCCGCGATCGGAGATGGTGGCGGCGGTGGTCTGCACGCGCAGCGCTTTCGCGGTGGCCGCGTCGGCGGCGCGGCCGTCCCACGCGGCGTTCATCTCGTTGATGCTGTCGCGGCCCATCTGATGGATCTGGTCGACCACGGTCGAGGTGCTGCGCAGCGCGTCGGTGGGACCGCCCGCGGGCAGCACACCGCTGCCGAAGCTGGCGAGCAGGTCCAGGATCGGCTGGGCCAGTGCGTTGACATCGATCACGCGCTCACTCCAGCTCGGTGGCCGCGCTCCGCAGCGCTCCGGCGTGGGCGGCGTCGGTTTCGGTGAGGACGGCCGCGGACCCGGTGGCCGCGCCGCCCATGCTGGTCAGCACCGCCGACAGCTGCCCGATCGAGGCCACGTGCCCGGCGTGCGCCGCGGCGTAGGCCGCCATGAAGTCACCGCCGATCAACCCCATGATCGGGCCGAGCAACGCGGGCTCGGCCGCCGCCGCGCTCACCCCCGCCGCCGCCATCTCACCGGCCATGACGTGCGCGGTCGCACCGTAGGCCGCGATGCCTTCGGTGTCCGCCGACATCTTTCGCATCAGAGCTTCCCCCATCTGTTGTTCCCAGGCAGAGTACGTCATCCACTTGGTTCGACGCGCGCTGTTCCGTTTCGGTTCCGCCGCTTCGGAAAAAAAGTCCGGTGGCGTCCGGCGGGGCGTCCGCGACCGACCTTATCGTTCCCTCATGCGCACCCACACCGTGGACCATCCACTCGTCGCCGCCCTGATCACCACCATGCGGGACGAGCGAACACCGAATCCGGCTTTCCGTGCCGCACTGCGTGATCTGACCGGAATCCTGATCTACGAGGCGCTGCGCGACGCGGAGGTGGAGCGCTTCGAGATCGTCACCCCGGTCGCTCCCACCGAAGGCGTCCGGCTGGCCCACCCGCCGCTGCTGGTTCCGGTGCTGCGCGCCGGACTCGGCATGGTCGACGCGGCCGCCGAGCTGATCCCGGACGCCAGAATCGGATTCGTCGGTCTCGCCCGCGACGAGGACACGCACCTGCCGGTGCCCTACATGGAATCACTGCCCGCGGATCTGGCCGGGCTGCCGGTCTTCGTGCTCGACCCGATGCTGGCCACGGGCGGCTCGATGCGGCACACCCTGGAGCTGCTCGCGGCGCGCGGCGCCACCGACATCACCGCGGTGTGCGTCGTCGCTGCTCCGGAAGGAATTGCGACACTGGCTGATTCGGGTCTGCCGGTGCGGCTGGTCACCGCCGTCGTCGACGCGGGCCTGAACGAGAACGCCTATATCGTGCCCGGTCTCGGCGACGCGGGCGACAGGCAATTCGGCCCGCGCTGAATCTCTGCGGGTCAGAATTTCCGGCAGAAGTCGCGCAGCGCCGAGAGGCGTTCGCGTGCGGCGGCTCGCGCCGCCGGAAGATCGGCGCGCGAGCCGACCGGTTCGACCACCTCCAGATAGCACTTGAGCTTCGGCTCGGTGCCGGAAGGGCGCACGACCACGCGGGACGAAACACCCTGGAAGATCAGCGCGTCGGTGCGCATCCGGCCACGTACGCGGAGCTGATCGGTGTACTCCACCGGCTCGCCGGCGATCTCGTGCGGCGGATCCGTCCGCAACCGCTCGACCGCGGCGGCGGCCGCCGCGGCCGAGGCGAGTCGCAACGACACCTGATCGCCCGCGTGCAGGCCGAATTCCACCGCGTAGTCGTCGAGTTCGTCGTTCAGGTCGCGGCCCGCGGCCTTCAACCGGGCCACCAGGTCGGCGGCCAGCACGGCCGCGGAGATGCCGTCCTTGTCCCGGACCGCCGCCGGGTCGACGCAGTGGCCGATCGCCTCCTCGTAGGCGTACACCAAGCCGTCGCCCGCCCGAGCCAGCCATTTGAATCCCGTGAGCGTTTCCGCGTAGCGGCCGCCGCGCGCGGGCGCCAGCTTCGACAGCAGCCGCGAGGACACGATGGTCGTCGCCACCAGCGCATCATCCGGGGCGGTGCGCAGCACGCAGTCGCCGAGGAGTACGCCGGTCTCGTCGCCGCGCAGCATCCGCCAGCCACCGTCCGGCCGCGGGACGCCGACCGCGCACCGGTCGGCGTCCGGATCGAGCGCGATCGCCACGTCGGCGCCGACTCGTGCCGCCGTCGCGAGCAGCAGATCGGTCGCGCCGGGTTCCTCCGGGTTCGGGAACGCGACGGTGGGGAAGTCGGGGTCCGGCCGGAACTGGTCATCGACCACATGGACATCGGGAAAACCCGCCGCGCGGAGCGCTTCGACAGCGAGTTCGCCGCCGACGCCGTGCAGCGGAGTGAGCGCGATCCGGATTCCGGCGCGCGCGCCGGATCCGCCGATCCGGGCGGGCAGTGCGGCGACGCGGTGGAGATAACGCCGCACGAGGTCGTCGTCGGCGGGAGTGACCGGCACGCGGTCGATCGGCTCGGCGACCGCCTCGATGCAGCGCTCGATCTCGGCGTCGGCCGGGGCGATCAACTGCGACCCGCCGTCGAGGTAGACCTTGTAGCCGTTGTCGGTGGCCGGATTGTGCGAGGCGGTGATCTGCACGCCCGCGACCGCGCCCAACTCACGCACCGCGTACGCGACCACAGGCGTGGGCAGCGGACGCGGCAGCAGCGTCACCGGGAAGCCCGCGGCGGCGAAGATCTCCGCGGTCGCCGCGGCGAACTTGGCGGAACCATGCCTGGCGTCGCGGCCGACGACCACCGCGCCGCCCCCGAGGCAGCGATCACGCAACCACGCCACGAGGCCGGCGGTCGCCCGGCTCACCGTGGTGACATTCATGCCGTCGGGGCCGTCGCGCAGCGGCCCGCGCAGGCCTGCCGTGCCGAAGCGCAGCATCTACACCCGTTCCAGCACGCCGCGCAGCAGTTTGCCGAGGCGGGGCGCGGCGGCGTGGCCTTCGGCGAGCACCTCGGCATGGGACAGATGCGCGCCCGTGACCCCCGCGGCCAAGTTGGTAACCAGCGAGATGCCCAGCAGCCGCGCACCGAGCGCGCGGCAGGCGATGGCCTCGAGCACGGTGGACATGCCGACCAGATCAGCGCCGATGGTGCGCAACATCCTGATCTCGGCGGGCGTCTCGTACTGCGGCCCGGTGAGCCCCGCGTAGACGCCCTCGGCCAGGCTCGGGTCGATCTCCCTGGCCAGCGCCCGCAACTCCGGATCCCAGGCGTCGACCAGGTCGACGAAGGTCGCGCCTGCCAGCGGCGTGCGGCCGGTCAAGTTCAGATGGTCGCTGATCAGCACCGGCTCACCCACCCGGAGACCGGAGCGGATACCGCCCGCGGCGTTGGTCAGCACGATGATCTCCGCGCCCGCGGCCACGGCCGCCGACACCGGGTGCACCACATCGGCGGGCTGATACCCCTCGTAGAGATGCTGGCGGCCCATCAACAGCAGCACAGCGTTGTCGTCCACCTGGACGGAATGGATCATGCCGACATGGCCCTGCGCGGTCGGCTTCCCGAAACCGGGCAGCTCCGGCATCGACACCGACGCCCGCGGCGCCCCGATCTCCGCTGCCGCGTCCTGCCAGCCGGACCCCAGTACCACCGCGACCCGGTGGCGTGACACTCCCGTACGTTCGGCGATCGCCTCGGCGGCCTGTTCGGCAAGCATGATCGTCACGATAGTGGATTTCCAGCGCCTGCGGCGCTGGGTGTTCGCGGCCCTTTATGGCTCGCGTTTGCGCGACCGCCGCTTGCTCCTTCGTCGCGGGCGCGGCGGCCGCGCACACGCAAACGTGAGCGGGGCTGGGTTGTTTCAATGACTGCGGCGCTTGGTTTCCGCGAGCCGGGCCGCGAAGAGCGCCTGCTCGGGGTTGCCTCGGTCTGCGCGAGTGGAGGCCACGTGGTGGGGTGGGACGGTTGTCCGACGGACTGCTCGCTTGCCCGAAGGTCGGTCGGATGGATACCTGCGAGGGGTCGATCGTCGCGGTCGGCAGTCGACTGCTACCCGTGAGTAGGGGATCGGGCGGGGCCCGTTACGCTGCACCGCATGCCGTATCTGGAACGCCAAGGGGAAGTGTTCGTCGTCTACCTCGGGTCCGAGGGCGAGACGGACAACGAGAACCGTTTCCACCCGGATTGGATCGACGCGTTCCACGGGCTGCTGGACGAGGCCGAGAGTTCCGTGGGGCCCGCCGCGCTGGTGACGACGGCGACCGGGAAGTTCTTCAGCAACGGTCTGGACACCGATTGGCTGTTCGGCAACCTGGACAAGATGCACGGCTACCTCGACCGCGTGCACTCGCTCTACACCCGCCTGCTCGCATTCCCGCTGCCGACCGTCGCCGCGATCAACGGCCATGCCTTCGGCGCGGGCGCCATGCTGGCCACCTCACACGATTTCCGGGTGATGCGCGCCGATCGCGGCTTCTACTGCCTGCCCGAGGTGCACCTGGGCATGCCGTTCACCATCGGGATGAACGCCCTGCTCACCGAGCGGCTGAGCAACCAGGTCTGCGTGCAGGCGATGACCACCGGCCACCGCTACCCGGCCGACGAGGCGATCGCAGCGGGCATTGTGGACGGCAAGGCCGAAGCCGACGAGCTGCTCGCGACCGCCGTCCAGCGGGCGGCGTCGCTGGCCGGCAACCGCAGGCCCAACCTGCCGGTGATCAAGCGCGCCCTACACGCAAAAGCACTGGCCGGCCTCGCGGTACCGACCACTCCGGAAAATTTGGCCTTCGCCACGAACTGACCCGCCTTCACGGACAGCCCAGGTCCGCGCACACTCGCGCCACAAGGGGGCCGCGAACACGCCGCGCGAAAGCGCGGCAAATCGAACACAGTGCGAGACTGTGTTGCATGCCACCATCGCGCAGCGGGCGCCAGGAAGCGCAGCACGACGGCAACGCAGTCTACGAGGTCGACGCCACCGCTCGCGGTGACGCCGCGATCCGCGCCGCGTCCGCCGAGCTGATCGCGCTCTCGCACGCGATTCACGGCGAACCGGAGCTGGCGTTCGAGGAGACCCGCAGCGTCGCCAAGACGATCGCGCCGCTGGCCGAGCGCGGTTTCGAGATCGAGCTGGGCGTGGCCGAGCTGCCCACGGCCTTCCGCGCGCGCTACGGCAGCGGCGCGCTGACCGTCGGCATCTGCGCCGAATACGACGCGCTGCCCGAGATCGGCCACGCCTGCGGACACAACGTCATCGCCGCCTCCGCGGTGGGCGCGGCGCTCGGTCTCGCCGAGGTCGCGGACGAACTGGATCTCACCGTACTGGTGTTCGGCACACCGGCCGAGGAGAGCGGCGGCGGCAAGGTGCTCATGCTGGAACGCGGCGTGTTCGACGACGTCGCGATGGCGATGATGGTGCATCCGGGTCCGCTCGACATCGTCGGCGCCCGCTCGCTGGCTCTGGCCGACGTGTCGGTGGTTTTCCACGGGCGCGAGGCGCACGCAAGCGCGGCGCCGGAGCAGGGCCGCAACGCGGGCGACGCGGTCACCGTCGCGCAGGTGGCCCTTGGGTTGCTGCGGCAACATCTCCTGCCCGGCCAGCAACTGCACGGTATAGTCGGCGACGGTGGCGTAGCTCCCAACATCGTGCCCGGACGTGCGGAACTGCTGTATTACCTACGCGCAGTCGACTCCGCATCCCTCGACGATCTGATGCGACGAGCGTCGGCTTGCTTCGAGGCGGGCGCCCTCGCGACCGGCTGCACCCACGAAATCCGGACGCTCGCGCCGACGTATACCGAGCTGACCCCGGATCCGGACTTGTTGCTCGTCTATCGCGAGCAGCTCACCGGATTGGGACGCGTGCCGCTCGCTCCGGAGTTCGAGGCGCAGCGGCCGCTGGGCAGCACCGATATGGGAAACGTCACCAATGTCATTCCGGGCATTCACCCGGTCATCGGCATTGATGCCGGTGGTGCGGTGACACATCAGCCAGGCTTCGCCGCGGCCAGCGTCAACGCCTCGGCGGATCGTGCGGTCCTCGACGGTGCGCTCGCGCTCACGCGTACCGCAATCACCGTCGCCCGCGATGACATCCATAGAGACAGGTTGTTGCAACGGCTAGTTCAACGACAGGAGGACATTCGGTGAGCACAACCGGCCGTTCTGCGGCGCCGGCGACGGGCCCGGCAGCGGGCATCCGTGTGGCCACGGAGGGCCCCGGCAGCTCCGCAGTGTCGGAAACCGGGGGATCAGGGCGGGAAGCGGTGGAGTCGTGGCTGGCCGATCACACGGTCGACCTCGTCCAGTGGCGCAGGCACATCCACGCCAACCCGGAACTGTCCCGTACCGAGTTCGGCACCACCGAGTTCGTCTCGGCGTGGCTGACCAAGGCGGGATTGACGCCGCAGGTGCTGCCCGGCGGCACCGGCCTGATCTGTGACCTCGGACCGGACGGACCGCGGGTCGGCCTGCGCGCCGACATGGACGCGCTGCCGCTGCAGGAGTTCACCGGACTGCCCTTCGCGTCGACGGTCCCCGGCGTGTCGCACGCGTGTGGCCACGACGCGCACACCACCATCCTGCTCGGCACGGCGCTGGCGCTGGCCGAGGTGCCGGAGCTGCCGGTCGGCGTGCGGCTGGTCTTCCAGCCCGCCGAGGAGGTCATGCCGGGAGGCGCGATCGACGTGGTCGCCGCCGGCGCGATGGCCGGGGTGGAGCGAATCTTCGCGTTGCACTGCGATCCGCGCCTGGAGGTCGGCCGGATCGGCATCCGCGTCGGCGCGATCACCTCCGCCGCCGACACCATCGAGCTGGTGCTCGACTCGCCGGGCGGCCATACCTCGCGCCCGCACCTGACCAGCGACTTGGTCTACGCCATCGGCTCGGTCATCACGGGCCTGCCCGGCCTGCTCAGCCGCCGTATCGACCCGCGCACCAGCACCGTGATGGTGTGGGGCGCGGTGAGCGCGGGGAAGGCGCCGAACGCCATTCCGCAGACTGGCATGCTCACCGGCACCATCCGCACCGGAGACCACGCGACCTGGTCGTTGCTGGAGCCGATGGTGCGGGAGATCGTCGACGGCCTGCTCGCCCCGACCGGCGTGCGCTACCAGCTGAACTACCGGCGCGGCGTGCCGCCCGTGGTCAACGACGAGCACTCCACCCGCATCTTCGAGGACGCCATTCGCGCACTCGGCCCCGACGCGCTGGCCGACACTCCGCAGTCCGGCGGCGGCGAGGACTTCTCCTGGTATCTGGAGGAGGTGCCGGGCGCGATGGCGCGCCTGGGCGTCTGGTCCGGCGAGGGGGAGCAGCTGGATCTGCACCAGCCGACCTTCGACATCGACGAGCGGGCGCTCGCGGTCGGCGTCCGGGTGCTGAGCAACCTCGCGCTCGGCGCGAGCTCTGTCTGACCTCCAGCGTCTTCGGCGCTGGGTGTTCGCGGCCCCTTATGGCTCGCGTTCGAGCGGGCGAGACTCGCGCGTGCGGCGCATGCGCTTCGCCCCCCGGACGCGAGCCGGGCCGCGAACGGTGCTCGATGGCCTCGCACTCGACGAGGCCGTGAGCGTGACAGTGGTCCGGCCCGACCGAGAGGGTACGGCCACACCGCAGGCGTTGCGGTGTGACGCGCGGTCAGCCGAAGTTGCCCGGGCCGACGTTGCGGCTGTTGCGGGTGCGTAGAGCGTGCACGTAATCCTCTGGCGCACCGGCCTTTTCGGCGGCATCGGCGATCACGCCCAGGTAGCGGGCGGACGGCAGGCCGCCCTCGTAGGCATCCAGCACGTATAGCCAGGCCAGCGTGGGGTCGCCACCGTCGCCGTTGCGGGTCACGCGAAGGCGGATCTTCTTGTGGATGCCGAAGTCCGAGCCCTCCCAGCGGTCCAGCCGCTGCTCGTCCTCCGGGGACACGTCGTAGAGCACGACGAACACCCGGGAACCGGGATCCTCGACGACCGTCGCGAGAGGCCCTTCCCAGCCGATATCGTCACCGGCGAAGGTGAGCCGCCAGCCCTCCAACCAGCCCGTCCCGGACATGGGGGAGTGCGGACAGCGCTCGAGCATCTGCGTCGAGTCCATGTTGGACCCATAGGCGGCATAGATCGGCACCAGCAAAGGGTAGCCAATAACCTTCGCAGACCGCGTTCGATTGCCGCACCTGCGGCGCGCCGCCCGGCGGGGAACTGTTGCGCACCGGTAACGCGGTCGATCGTGCGAGGTGGTTGCCGGATAACGTTTACCCCGTGCCGGAGATCCCGGCGCGAAGCACGAGCGGAGGTATCAATGACCCGCATCGCGATCATCGGTGGCGGACCGGCCGGCTATGAGGCGGCCCTGGTAGCCGCCCAGCACGGAGCGTCGGTGACGCTGGTCGATTCCGACGGCATCGGCGGAGCGTGCGTGCTGTGGGACTGCGTTCCCTCCAAGACTTTCATCGCCTCGACCGGCGTGCGCACCGACCTGCGCCGTGCTCGCGATCTGGGCATCACCCTCGACCCGGCCCAGGCGCACGTGCAACTGTCCGAGGTGAACGCGCGCGTCAAGGCGCTGGCGCTGGCGCAGTCCTCCGACATCCGCTCGAAACTGCAGACCGTCGGGGTGACCGTGCTGGCCGGATACGGCGAGCTGATCGATCCGGGCAGCGGCGTGGCCGCGCACCGCGTGCTGGCCAAGCTGGCCGACGGCGCGCAGCAGATCATCGAGGCCGAGGTCGTGCTGATCGCGACCGGCGCGAGCCCGCGGGTGCTGCCGGGCGCGGAACCGGACGGCGAGCGGATCCTCAACTGGCGGCAGCTCTACGACCTCGAAGAGCTGCCGGAGACCCTGGTGGTCGTCGGTTCCGGCGTGACGGGTGCGGAGTTCGTCTCCGCCTACACCGAGATGGGCGTGCGGGTGAAGCTGGTCTCCAGCCGCGACCGCGTGCTGCCCGGCGAGGACGCCGACGCGGCGCTCGTGCTGGAGGACGCGCTCGCCGAGCGCGGCGTCGAACTGGTCAAGCACGCGCGCGCCGACGCCGTTGAGCGCACCGCCGACGGCATCGTGGTCAAGCTTTCCGACGGGCGCACCGTGTCCGGCTCGCACGCGCTGATGACCGTCGGCTCGACACCGAACACCACGGGCCTCGGGCTGGAGAAAGTCGGCATCGAACTCGACCGCGGCGGCTATCTGCGGGTGGACCGCGTGTCGCGCACGTCGGTGCCGGGCGTCTACGCCGCGGGGGACTGCACCGGCCTGCTGCCGCTGGCCTCGGTTGCCGCGATGCAGGGACGCATCGCGATGTACCACGCGCTCGGGGAAGGCGTCAGCCCGGTCCGTCTGAAGACCGTTGCCTCGGCGGTGTTCACCCGGCCGGAGATCGCGACCGTCGGCGTCAGCCAGACCGCGATCGACAACGGTGAGGTGCCCGCGCGCACGGTGATGCTGCCGCTGAACACGAATCCGCGCGCCAAGATGTCCGGGCTGCGCCGCGGTTTCGTCAAGATCTTCTGCCGCCCCGCGACCGGCGTGGTGATCGGCGGTGTCGTCGTCGCGCCGATCGCCTCGGAACTGATTCTGCCGATCGCCCTTGCGGTGCAGAACAACCTGACGGTCAACGACCTGGCCCAGACCTTCTCGGTGTACCCGTCGCTCACCGGTTCGGTGACCGAGGCGGCGCGTTTGCTGATGCGACACGACGACCTGGACTGAGCTCGGTTCGGCGCATCCGGTGCCGTGTCCGATCCCGGACATCAGGCCCGGTCAACTCGGTGCGGGCGCGGGACGCGGGCGCTCTTGCCACCCTTGGCTATTCGCTGCGTTGCCCAATATGCGCACATGTGGTTCACTCTCGGCAGAGATGCGATCGAAGGACGGTCGCGGAGTTCGGTGTGGGGGGATGGGTCCTTTCCAAATCGGCACGACCGAACGGCCCGGGTCGTTCGACGGTCAGGCGTCTCACCCAGGGACAACTGAATGCGGCCTGCCGGGCCGCACCCGGGAAGGGAATTGCGAAAAGTGAAACATCGTAAGCCGAGTCGGGCGCAGCGAGCGATGGCGAGCACCTCGTTGCCACTGGCCACAGCGGCTGCCGTGGCCACTCTCTTCGCTGCGCCGGCGGGGGCGGCTCCCAACGATCCGACCACTCCGCCGACGCCTGCTCCGACGCAGCCGGGCGTGAACGAGTCGCCGAGCACCCCGGAAACCACTGCGCCGGAGCCGGGCAAGCCGGAATCCAAGCAGGATCCGCAGAAGCCGGAGAGCAAGCCCACGCCGAGCCAGCCAGGCGTCACCACCCCGGAGTCGGATCATGCCGCGCCGGACCAGAAAGACCCGAAGCTGGCCAAGCCGACCCAGCCGGGCGTGACCCCGCCGCGCGTCGCGCCGCTGCCGGTTCCCGGTCAGCAGAAGCCGAGCGAGCCGCTGCCCGCGGTCGTGCCGGATCAGGCCGCGCCGCAGCCGGGCCAGCAGCAGGCCGCGCCGCAGCCCGGTCAGCAGGCCACTCCGCAGCTGGGTACGCAGAGCGACAACGACAACGCCCAGGCGCGGCAGCCGGAGAGCTCCACGCTGGTGCAGCCGCAGGCGCAGCCGCGCTGGCAGGCCCCGCGTATGGAGGCGGCCCCGGCGGCTCCGGTCGTGGAGATGACCGGCCCGCACGCGGAGATCGGCGCCAACATCGACGGCGGCACCGTCCTGCCGGGCCACGTGGCCAACACCCACCACTTCAGCAACGAGGCCGGTTACGTCGGCACCATCGGCTACCGCACGCCGACCGGCTCGGGTGAAGCGGGCGTCTCGGTGGAGTTCGTCGACAAGAACACGGTCAAGCTGACCACCTACACCGGTGGCGAGGGCCTGGCCGCGAACAACACCACCACGGTGTTCGACACCACCCAGCTGAACCAGGCCAAGGCCGCGGTGGAGGACTGGATCCGGGAGCAGCCGGGCGGATCGGCCGCCCTGGATGCCGCCGCACAGGTTAAGCTTCCGCTTCAGCCGGGCGATTTCGCTCCGCAGACCGCCGACGTGGGTGGTGTCACCACCCAGTGGGGTGGTTCACTCCAGTACTGACACGTGCTGTTTCGACGGGTGGGGCGGTCGTTCGCGGCCGCCCCGCTTGTGTGTCCGGGAAAGGATTGGGTGTGACCTCCGAGGGTGACGCGAGGGAGAACGAATCCGACCAGTCCGGTTCGGAGTTCGGTCCGCCGTTGGGGGAATTCGGGCCGCCGGTTTCCGAGTTCGGACCGCCCGTCTCGGAATTCGGTCCGCCTGTTTCGGAATTCGGTCCGCCGATGGGGGCCGACACCGGCCCGCGCTGGCAGGTGCCGCAGCAGCCGACCGATCACCCGGAACTGACTTGGCGGCCCGCGGGCGAGCCGGAAACGACACCCGCACTGCCGTCGCAGTTCCGCGCGCCGGATTCCACGGTTTACGCCGGACCTGCCTCCGCCACGCCCGAGCAGCCTTCTTCCGGCGTCGAGCGCTCGCAGCCCGAGGACGGCGAGCCGCAGGAATCCTGGTGGAACCAGCCGACCGCCGAGGGGGGCGTGCCGAAGCCTCCCGCGCCGTCCGAATCGGGTCTGTCCTGGGCCGAGGACCCGATCGCCATGCGGCTGGCGCTGCGCGTCCCCACGACACCGGCGCCCGCCCGGCGCAAGGGCTCCTCGACGCGGTGGATCGTGCTCGGTGCGGTCGCGGCGGTCGTGGCGCTGATCGCGCTGACCGTGACCATCGTGGTGACCAGCGGCAGCGATGAGGACCAGGACGGCACGGCGGCTTCGAGCGGCCCGAGCACCGCGGCGGTGGACTGCCCGACCCGCACCGAGGGCAAAGTCACCTTCGGCAATGGTTCGGGTGATACGAGCAGCGGGATCCGGGCGATTCTCGGCTTCGAGCATGCCTACTATTCCGAGCGCAGCGCCGCCCGCGCGCACACGTTCGTGGCGCCGGGCGCGAACGTCGAGCCACCCGCGGACCTGCAGAAAACCATCGATCAGCACATTCCGCATGGCACGGCCTATTGCCTGCGGATCGCGGAGATCACTCCCGATCGCTTCAACGTCGAGATCACCGAGCGCCATCCCGATGGCACCGAGGCCCAGTACTTCCCGGTGATCACGACGGTGACCCTGGACGGGCGGACCCTCATCTATCTGATCGATTGAGTCTGCTTCGCAGTAGGTCGGGCTACCGGGGTTCGCTCCAGCGATGAACGCGGTGCGTGGTGGAACGGGTGCGCCGCGGCCGCCGGTGTGCGCAAACCGCGCACGCCGCGGCCGCGGACGACGGATCAGCCGTCGTTGACGCCCGGCTGCAGGTAGTTCGTGACCTGCCACACGTACCCACCGCCGGAGCGCACGCAGCCGAGAACCGCTTTGCGCTGGACTCCGTTGCCCACGTCCACATAGTCCTGCGCCGTGGCTCCTGGAACCGTGCACTTCTGACCAGGCTGGGCGGCGTTCGCCGACGGCGCCACAAAGGCCAGTACGCCGGTGGTCAATGCGCCGATAGCAAGCGCGGATGCGATGTGTTTCATGGCTTTTCGTTCCTTCGGTCAGATGATCCGTACGTGGATCTGGACGGTGGCGGCGCGAATACCGTTCCATCGAGTGATGCGGATCACTCCAGAGGTCGCTGCGCGTCGGGGCGGCTGCGGCGGGGTGCATGTCGGGCAAGTGAGTCGGTCGGTCCAGTCGTGTTGCGTTCGTCGGCCCGCTCCATGCCTCGGGGTATCTCACATAATGAGAATAGAATTTCATATTTTGGTAGTCGATGTGAAACAGTGAGGACAACGCGTACCGTGGCGTCCTTTTCCGGAGGTTTCATGACGGCGATCACTCCACCCCTGGCCCGGCGTCTCGAGGGCCTGACGAGTTCGGCGATTCGTGATCTGCTGAAGGTAGCCGCGCGCGACGACGTCATCAGCCTGGCCGGTGGCCTGCCCGACGAGCAATTGATGCCGCGAGACCGGATCGCGCAGGCGGCGGAGTCGGCGCTGGCGGACCGCGCGCGACTGCAGTACACCGAATCGGCCGGGTGGGGGCCGCTGCGTGACGTGCTCGCCGCACGGGAGACGCGGCGGCTGGGGCGGCCGGTGCCGCTCGAGGAGGTGTTCGTCACGCACGGTTCGCAGCAGGCGTTGTCGCTGCTCGCCGAGGTTTTGCTGGATCCGGGCGCGCTCGTCGTGGTCGAGGATCCGGCATACGTCGGCGCGTTGCAGGTGTTCCGGGCCGCCGGATCGCGCATCGTGACGGTCCCGCTCGACGCCGAAGGGATGCGGGTCGACGCGCTGGCCGAACTGCTCGGCCGTGGCGAGCGGCCCGCGGTGGTGCACACGGTGAGCAATTTCCACAATCCGCGCGGTGTGACCATGAGCCCGCGACGCCGGCAGGAACTCGCCGAGCTCGCCGACCGGTTCGGATTCTGGGTGATCGAGGACGATCCCTACGGCGAGCTGTGGTTCGACCAGCCGTCGCCGGAGCCGATCGCGACGTATTCACCCAACGTGATCCGGCTGTCGAGCGTGTCGAAGATTCTGGCGCCGACCTTGCGGGTGGGCTGGATGACCGCGCCGAACGCGGTGTGCAGGGGTGTGGAACTGCTGAAGCAGGGCGCGGACCTGTGCGGGTCGGCCCTGACCCAACAGATCGCCGCCGATCTGCTCGCCGATGCGGATTGGCTGACCGGGCAGGTCGAGGAGATCCGGCGGGTCTACGGTGCGCGGGCGCGTGTCCTGGTCGACGAGCTGCGCACCCGCTTCGGTGACCGTCTGGTGAGCACCGATGCGGCGGGCGGCATGTTCGTGTGGGTCGACTTCACCGATGGGACCGACGCCGTGGACTTGTTGCCCCGCGCCATTGATCTCGGCGTCGCCTACGTCCCCGGCGAGGCATTCGCGGTGTCCGGCGGCCATCGGAATTCGATGCGTCTGTGCTTCACCACCTCCGACGTGGCGACGCTGCGTGAGGCGATCGAGCGCTTGGCGCGCGCGATAGGTGAATAGATCCGGGGACAACCACTTTCGATTGCCGCCGGATGGTTCGCGCGATTATGTCGCGGACGTGCGAGCGTAGTCGTCGTCTCGCTCGCGCGGGGCGTCGCTTGCCTTGCCCCTGCCGGGTAGGTGTTCGTCGGTGGCAGGTCTACTGTGACGACCGTGCCGCGCGACGCGTCGCGAGGTCGAGGAGCGTGCCCGGTCCGCCCGTCAGTCCACCCAGCCGTACGTGCGCTCGACCGCCTTGTTCCACGCGGCGAAGCGCTCGTCCCGTTCCGCCTCCGGCATGGTCGGGCTCCAAGTTTTGTCGGCGGTCCAGTTGTCGCGGATGTCGTCGGTGCCCGACCAGTAGCCGACGGCGAGCCCGGCCGCGTACGCCGCCCCCAGCGCGGTGGTCTCGTTGACCACCGGGCGCACCACGGGCACGTCGAGGACGTCGGACTGGAACTGCATGAGCAGGTCGTTGGCGACCATGCCGCCGTCCACCTTCAGCGTGGTCAGCTCCAGGCCGAGCCGCTGGGACTCGGCGTCCGCGCGCATCGCGTCGACCACCTCGCGGGTCTGGAACGCGGTGGATTCCAGCACCGCCCGCGCCAGGTGCGCTTTGGTGACGAAACGCGTGAGCCCGGCGATCACGCCGCGCGCGTCCGGACGCCAGCGGGGGGCGAACAGCCCGGAAAAGGCGGGCACGATGTAGGCGCCGCCGTTGTCGTCGACGCTACGGGCCAGCGGCTCGATCTCGTCGGCGGAGGAGATGATGCCGAGATTGTCGCGGAACCACTGCACCAGCGAACCGGTGACCGCGATGGAGCCCTCCAGGGCGTACACCGCGTCCGCGGCACCCAGGCGATAACACACCGTGGTGAGCAGGCCGTGTTTGCTGAACACCGGCGTGGTTCCGGTGTTCAGCAACATGAAATTGCCGGTGCCGTACGTGTTCTTGGCCTCGCCGGGTGACAGGCACGCCTGGCCGAAGGTGGCGGCCTGCTGGTCGCCGAGGATGCCCGCCACCGGCACCCCGGCCAGTGGCCCGGAACCGATCGGCGCGTAGACCTCCGAGGAACTGCGCACCTGCGGCAGCATCGACTCCGGCACGCCGAACTCCCGGCAGATCACCGAATCCCATTGCAACGAGCGCAGATCCAGCAGCATGGTGCGGGAGGCATTGGTCACGTCGGTGATGTGCTCGCCGGTGAGCTTCCACAACACCCAGCTGTCGACGGTGCCGAAGCACAGCTCGCCCGCCTCCGCGCGCTCCCGCACGCCAGGCACGTTGTCCAGGATCCAGCGCAGCTTCGGCCCGGCGAAATAGGTGGACAGCGGCAGGCCGGTGCGATCCTGGTAGCGGCCCGGTCCCGCGTCGCCGCCCAATTCGGCGCACAGCCGGTCGGTACGGGTGTCCTGCCAGACGATCGCGTTGTACACCGGACGACCGGTCTCGCGGTCCCACACCACGGTCGTCTCACGCTGATTGGTGACGCCGACCGCGGCGATGTCGTCCGCGCCGAGGCCGTTGCGCTCCAGAACGTCACCGAGGACGAATTCGGTATTGCGCCAGATGGTTTCGGGATCATGCTCGACCCAACCCGGCTGCGGGAAGATCTGCTCGTGCTCCCGCTGGGCGACGCCGACGACGCGCCCCTGCCGGTCGAAGACGATGCACCGACTCGAGGTCGTGCCCTGGTCGATGGCGGCCACATAGCGACGCATGCTGGCAGTGTATTTGGCCGCGACTTCGTCGCGGCTGTGTTTGTTTTTCCAGCGCCTGCGGCGCTGGGTGTTCGCGGCCCCTTATGGCTCGCGTTTGCGCGACCGCCGCTTGCTCCTTCGTCGCGGACGCGGCGGCCGCGCAAACGCGAGCCGGGCCGCGGAACGCGGTGGGTCGGGGGAGGGGGCCGAGCGAGAACTGGGTGGGGGTGGGGGGGGGGGGG